>VGXX01000001.1 GCA_016873155.1 Planctomycetota bacterium
CTTGCCCTCAAGGCACAGGCGCGGATATCCTCTTGTGGAGTTTGGGCTGAAGACGTAGGACACGAAGCGCCGAGAAAAGGTGTTTATCTGTTCGCCATGGAATGCCTGGAAAGGATTGCTGAAGCCGCAGAAAGTTTCTCTCGGAAACAGCTTTATCATCTTGCTACCGAAGCACGAAATATCAAAAAACAGATTGAGAAGATACTTACTGAAGACTTATAGTACCTCCGGTCACGCCTTAATCCACCCATTTGTGTGATGGATTAGGACCGACAGGTCGAATCCACCACATTTGAAAGCATTGTTAGTGAATTTGGCAAACGTGACTTTTATTGTACTCAAAGATAGGAACTCCGTGGAGCGACGGTCTTGAAGGTTGATTAAGGACGCACTTTAAATGGCTAATTTTATTGCACACGGTCGTTTCTTCTGTTACTATTCTCCTTGTTAATGACCTGTCAAATAAACCTTTTGCGCATCAGGCTATAGCAGCCGATTCTTTTTGATAAATTGAAATGGATGCAATAATTTTAATGGCAATGTTTAGATAAAAGCAGGAGGTGTTTTTTATGTTAGGACTTGACCGTATTACTTTTGACCCCAATGTAATGGGAGGACGAGCATGCATTCGGGGAATGCGCGTCACTGTGTCTTTGATTGTCAATTTGGTAGCAAACGGTAAGAGTATGGAAGAAATTATAAATGCGTATCCATACCTAGAGTTGGACGATATCCGTCAGGCATTACAATACGCTGCATGGCTTGCAGAAGAATCTGTCTACCCCTTAGAAACTGCATCCACATGAAATTTCTAGCAGACATGGGAATTTCACCAAAGACAGTGACATTTTTGCAAGATTTAGAACAGGACGTAATACATTTGACGAAGTAATCTCCAAACATCAAGACGCACTCCAACAAGGTGTCATAATCAGTGTTACTGAGGGACAGATACGTGTACGCCTCCTTCCTATTGAAACAAGTAAATGACTTTTAAGTGGGTGCATAATAAGTTACTGTAGGAAGATTATCTATGCCAAAAGCTATTAAATAAGCTTTTCATGATAAGCATAAGAAATTATGAATTTTTAGGGTCTCTAAATGGATTGGTATTTTAGCACGTGCATGAAATTACTTACATTTACATGAGAAGGTGAATTCAGATGCTGCGTTTCGCGCTGGATTTAACGACAACATTCTATATCATATTAAAGAAACGTCCAACTTCTTTGGAGCAAGACTTTACCAGATCGGACATAAATTCATAATATTTTTCTGGCAGAATTTTCAATAAAGAAAAGGCAATGAGAGACAAAAAAGAAATCAATGTTTTTATCGCTTCTCCCGGAGATGTGACAAAAGAACGGAATATTGTTCGTACAGTCTGTGAAGATTTGAATAAAAGTGCACTCCTAAAACCATACGGCATTTTATTTCAAGCTACAGGAGGGGAAGATGTGTTCCCATCTCCCGGCCGTCCACAGGAGATTATAAACTGGCTCGTAAAGGAATGTGATATCTTTGTCTGCATATTTCATAAAAGAATTGGCTCTCCTACGGGAAGAGAAGAGTCAGGCACGTTAGAAGAATTTCTCCTTGCCTATGATTCATGGAAGTCATTGAAGAAGCCTCATATTATGTTTTATTTCAAAGAAGTTAAAATTCGCTCTAAGAAGGAACGAGAAGACCCTCAACTGATAAAAGTTCTGGATTTAAAAGACAAGATTGAAGAAGAAAAATTGCTATTATTTGGGGAATTCTCCACAACAGATGAATTTAATGAGAAAATAAGAGACCACCTGGAAGGCTGGACTGCGGAAAATGCAACGAGGTGGGAGAAAATAGGCGGTAAAATTCAAGAAACCCTTGAGTTAGATAGGTGTTTCAAAAATTATCTGAAATCTGCTGTAAAAGAACATCGCCATCTTCCCACGCAGGGATTTGAAACCAACTTAAGGATTCCTATCGAACTCGAGCGGGTATATATATGCATGAAGGCTTACATACATACACGAGATTATGATTTTACTCTCGAAGGCAGAAAGAAGATGGAAGAGAAAATACGTGAAGACGGGCTATCTTCCATCGATATAAAGGCAGCATTTAAAGCGGCTACCAGACATAACGTAAAGAATATGGTAATTCTTGGTGACCCGGGTTCGGGCAAAACAACCCTCTTAAAACATATCTTTGTTTCATTCGCGGACGGTAAGGGGGAGGATGTCCTCGGTCTTGAAGATACGCTCATCCCATTCTTTGCCCCTTTAAGAGAGATAAAAGACCCCAATAAGGAGGATTTTATCCATTTTATGAAAAGGGTATGCAAATTCGAAGAATATGAAATTTCGGATAATGCCTTCAGAAGCCTTCTCAGTGAAGGACGGGGGATAGTCCTTCTTGACGGCCTTGATGAAGTTGCGAATGAGGACATACGAATAAAGACCTGCAAATGGATAGATACGGCAAGGCAGAGATTTGCTCTTTCGAGGTTTATTATCACATCCAGATATGCTGGTTACCTTGGCAGGAGCAGACTTGTGGGAGGCGTCCTTGAGCTTTCCATACAGCATTTTGCTCCGGATGAGGTAAAAGAATTCCTTATTAAGTGGTTTGAGTCCGTGGAAGTCGCCCTTCATCCTGAAGATAATGAGGCAAAGAGGAGGAAGAAAGGCAGGGATGCCGCCCTTGAGTTGGTGGACAGAATACAGAAATCCCAACATATACAGAAGCTGGCGATAAATCCACTCCTGTTACAGATAATTGCCCTTGTGCACAGGGATCGAGGGACATTGCCCCAGCGAAGAGTGGAACTCTATGAAGAGTGTACAAACGTCCTCCTTGAAAGGTGGGATATGGCAAAGGGGCTTGATATACTGGTAACGGCCCGTGAGGCGCGGCAGATATTGCAACCCCTTGCTTTATGGCTGCATGAACTGGATGAGAGGAGATCAGCGCCGCTGGAAGCGATAGAAGAAGTGATAAAGGATCCTCTTGAGGAAGTGGGAAAAGCGTATATTGATCCTAAGAAACTCTTACTCAATATCAGGGACAGAAGCGGCATATTCATGGGATACAGTGAAACGGAATACGGGTTTACCCATCTCAGTTTTCAGGAATATCTTTCTGCTGAACAGGTCAGGAATAAGAGATTGATTGGATTGCTTCTTTCAAAATACGGAAACAGGTGGTGGAAGGAGGTGATACTTCTTTGTCTGGGCCTTAATAATCCCTCCATAATCGCGGAATTTATGGAACAACTCATCCCCACGGAAGGTTTCAAAAGCGAGATAAGCATAGTAATAGACGCGCTTCGTGATTCCATTGTGAAAACAGCAACCCCTTTTATTCATGCGATTGGCAACACAACACTGTCGCCCGAAGCACGGTACAATGCAGTATGGGCGTTAAAAGAAATAGGCGGTGACAAGGTCATAGAAGCGTTGAAAGATGCTGTGAATAACAAAGATCAGAAACTTGCCCTGATGGCTTTTGAGGCCCTTGAATCAATGGGTAAGAGTGAAGGTTTGAAAAAACCGGTTACTGAAGAAATTGCAGAGAGATTTATAAACCCTATAGATAAGTCAGAGATGGTGCTTATCCCTGCCGGGACATTCCTTTACGGCAGTCGTGAAGACGATCCGGTTGCACATAGTAATGAAAAACCACAACGTGTTATTGATCTCCCGCCATTTTATATAGATATTTTTCCCGTTACCAATAGACAATTTTGTAAATTCTTACGTGCCAGAAAGCCAGATAAGGATACTTTAAATCATTGGATTTATTTAGAAGGTCGTTTTAGAAGAGAAAGATGTAGGATTAAAGAAGACGGTGAGAACTATGTCGTTGAAAAAGGTTATGAAAAACACCCTGTTATTTATGTGAGCTGGTTTGGTGCGAATGCATATGCGAAATGGGCTGGGAAGAGACTTCCGATAGAGGAAGAATGGGAAAAGGCAGCTAGGGGACGCAAGGGCTGGGTATATCCCTGGGGAGATAACTTTAACCCTTCGTTATGTAACTCTGATGAAAGTGGTATTGGGGGAACGACAGAGGTTACTAAATTCCCGAAGGGAAAAAGTTATTATGGGTGTTATGATATGGCAGGGAACGTATTGGAGTGGACGGATAGTTGGTATAACGAAGAAAAAAATTTTCGTGTTTTTCGTGGGGGGTCTTGGAACGATGAAGGTGACGACTGTCGGTGTGCCAATCGCTTTGGGCTCAGCCCGAACGTCAGGGGTAACGGTGTTGGATTTCGTTGCGCCAGGACTCTTAAACTTTGATGCTTTTACCCTTTTCCCCTCTAAAAAGAGGGGTGAGTAAGGTAGGGTGGATTAAGCGTGAGCGAATCCACCATGTATAAAAATATTGTGGTGGATTCGGCGCAAAAACCAGCGCCTTAATCCACCCTACTTTTGTGTGATGGATTAAGACCGACAGGTCGAATCCACCCTTGCATGAAAGGTAGCCATGAGTGAATACCGCAGACTTTATCGGCAACAGGGCTGGTATTTCTTTACGGTAGTAATATACTGCTGAGTGTCATTTTTCTTTTATAAGGATAGACTGATAGATTACTTCCTGTAAAATATCGTCTTTTAACTGAGGTCTCAACGCATCAATGGTTACCAAATCGACTTTCCTATTAAATAAGTCTTCGAGAAAATACTTGAGATCCATAAAATTATCAAACGTTTCATATCCATCCTTTAAATCAACAAGGACATCAATATCGCTGCCTTCTGTTTCTTCGCCCCTTGCAAATGAGCCGAATATTCCAATTTTTTTTACATGATATCTTTGTTTTATAACATCTTCGTATTTTTTAATATTTCAATTGCATTCATTTTCGTACTCCCTCTTATATTCCCGATTATTTGCCTTGATTTTTACCTATCATCAATACGACCATACCTATTGTCAGAAGAAACCGCAGAATTATTATCGTATGTACAAAGTATCACTACAATAAAAAATTGTCAATAGAGTAACTTCGACTTAAAAATGTTTTAATAAACCTATTCTTGTTCTCATTGATAAGAGTTGGTATTATTGCATTATGGAAATGATGAATAAAGAGAAAACTATAGTTTCGATTGTCACTCCTTTAGGTGAGGGTGGGATTGGCAAGATTATCGTCTCCGGCCCGGACGCCTTGAGTATTATCAATAAGGTGTTTCAGGGGAAGGGTATTGCCGATCTTCGTGAGGCCGCAAGTCAAAAACTCTACTATGGGCATATTTACGATAAAGGAGAGAGGATCGATGAGGTTATTCTCAATGTTGTAAGACAAAAGGATAGTTTTACCGGTAAAGATGTTGTAGAAATAAACTGCCACGGCGGTATCCGCGTGGTAATGAGGATTTATGAACTCTTGCAGTCGTCAGGCGTAGAGGGTGTCGACTGGGATTCATTGCTCCAACAGTCCCTTGAAAATGACAAGACAGATTTTATCCAGAAGGAGGCGTCTCAGGAGTTGGTTCAGGTACGCACAAAACTCGGCGTAAAGGTGTTGCTGGATCAATATAGAGGGGCATTATCGGGAGCATTGCAACAAGGGCTGAAAATCGTCGAAGGAATCAGGCAGTCTTTGCTTGCAAAGAATAACAAAAATACCCCCCCTCTATCCCCCCCTTCGCAAGGGGGTGGGGGTGGGGGTGGGGGTGAAACCATAAATTTTCACTCTGTTTCTCCTTTGATAGACCATATTGAAAATTTATTGAAAACGACTCCTTTCGGTATGGCATTGACCTCGCCGCAAGTTCTGGTAATTCTTGGCAAACCTAATGTAGGTAAATCAACACTCATCAACGCCATTCTTGGTGAAGAACGCATGCTTGTACATCATGAGCCGGGGACCACGCGGGATTATGTGAGCGAGTTTATTTCCATTAAGGGTATCCCCTTTGAACTGGTGGATACTGCCGGTGTGCGGGAAACAAGCGATAGGCTCGAATCCATGAGCATTGAGATGACACAGGAACAACTCCGGCGTGCTGACAAGGTTATTACCGTATTTGATAACTCACGAAAATTTGATCAGGAAGATGAGGGAATTTTGAGCGCCTTAAATTCCTGGCTGAAGACAAAGAATTCGGGCGATTTGCAAAAAAAGACAAATACGGATGCGATTATCGCCGTGGTTAACAAATGCGACCTGCCTGCAAAATTAGACAAGCAAAGGATTGCGGCCACCTTTCAGCAACCTGTATGCTGTATATCTGCCCTGAACAAGGAAGGGTTTGAGGATTTAAACAGGCGGCTTGTACGGGAATTTGATACGGCGTACAAACCCATGAGACCCGTAGTGTTTACTAAAAGGCAGTACCTTTTATTAGCAATGGCTGACGTTGTGGTTAAACAAGAGGGAGACTGTTTGTCTGCAAATAATGTGTCCGAGAGGACGTTTCAGACACTCGATAAATTGAAGGACATTTTCAGAGCATGTTTGGAGGGGTCTTCGAGTTAATCCCCCTTAGGAAAGGGGGATTGAGGGGGTTGTGTTTTTGGGCTATTTTACAACCCCCTATCCTCCCCCTTTGTCCCCCTCCGGAGGGGGACAAAGGGGGAGGATAGGGGGATTTTTTGTCTGCCACTACCAAGAACCCGCATAAACAAAATGAAAATTTCTATGCAATAAATTTAATAACAGTTTAGCTCACCGCAGTGATCACACAACAACCATCTTGGTCTCCCTTTATTAAGGGAGATTTCTTGAGGATGTTCCTATTTCATAAAGGACATTACACCTCAGCAATCCCCATTAGTAAAGGGGGACTTCGTCGTGAGCTCAGTCGAACGATTGAGGGGGTTATAACCCTGCGTTCTCCGTGTTCTCGGCGGTGAAACATTACTAATTTTTAAATACTATTCGTGCGAATCGGCGTTTCCCCACCTTGAGAATCATGTCGGGCTTTATTTCAATGTTCAGAGCGGGATCGTTAATGGTATCGTTGTTTATGCTTACCCCGCCCTGTTGAACCAATCGCCGCGCCTCGCTGTTGGTATTTGCAAAACCGCACAGGACAATGAGCCGTGTAATCCATATCTTGCCGTCCGTTAATTCGCTGCTGGCTATTTGGACATCAGGGATGTTGTCTGGCAGCGCATGCTCTTTGAAAATGCGGTCAAACTCCGCCGCCGCTGCTTCTGCATCCTTGTCCGTATGATACCGCCGAACAATAGCCTTTGCCAACGCTGCCTTCGCCGTACGCGGATGGGTGTGAACGTCGAGGAGTTGGTTAATTTCATTGACGCTCAGGTCTGTGGCGAGTTCGAAATACTTACGCATGAGGTTGTCCGGGATGGACATCGCCTTGCCGAACATTTCACCCGGGGATTCGGTCACGCCGATATAATTTCCCAGGCTCTTGCTCATCTTTTTGTTGCCATCGGTTCCTTCAAGCAGGGGCGTTGTCAATGCAATCTGTGGTTCCATGCCTGCATCCCGCTGAAGGTCTCTACCCACAAGCAAATTGAATAACTGATCGGTGCCCCCAAGTTCTACGTCGCTTTTTACTATAATAGAATCGTATCCCTGCATAAGGGGATAGATAAATTCATTAACGCTGATAGGGATGCCTGCGTTGTACCGTTTTGTAAAGTCATCGCGTTCCATCATACGCGCCACGGTCATCTGTGCCGTGAGTTTGATAACGTCGTTAAACGACATCTTCTCGAACCATTTGCTGTTATAGACCACTTCGGTTTTATTCAAATCGAGTATCTTGCCGGCCTGTGAGAGGTATGTCCTGGCATTTTCCATAACCTTGTCGTGGGAGAGCATGGGTCGTGTCTTGTTTGCGCCTGACGGGTCGCCAACGGTTGCCGTGTAATCTCCGATAATGAGAATGGCAGTATGTCCGAGCGATTGAAACGTGCGCAGCTTGTGGATGGGAATGGCATTTCCTATGTGAATATCCGGGGCAGTCGGGTCGAGTCCTAATTTCACCCTGAGTGGTTTGTTCTCTTTCGCAGACCTGCTCAGTTTTTTTGTTAACTCTTCTTTTGTGACGATATCTACGGTTCCCCGCAGGATAATTTCTAATTGTTCATCTACGTCTTTAAACATGAAACCTCCGTGGTATTTTTCTTTTGCCCATAATTCGTAATTCGTAAATCTAAGATCTTGAATTAGATTCTTCGCTTCGCTCAGAATGACATAAAGCGAAGGAATGACTTTCCTTGTCATTCTGAGGGAGTGAAACGACCGAAGAATCTTAAACTTTGATATTCCCGAACATCAAGTTTTATTTTACCCACCCCTGAATCCCCTCGCGAGCGGGGACTTCTTCAATTCCCCTCTATCGGTGGGACAAGCGTCCCCGCTTGTCATTATGATGTCAACCGAGGACGGTTGACCTACCAGTAAGGGCTAGGGGTGTGTTTCGGAAATTTTACACACCCCTTACTCCCCCTCTCCCCACCTTCGTGAGGACATGTTTTTAGAGGGGAATTAAAAGGATTGAAATTCCACACATTTAGCTAAAATATCGGGACTTTCCCTTTTAAAAAAAACTTAAAATACAGCAGAAAAACCAGGGTCAATGAATTATGTATAATATGCACTACTATGGAAGCAGCGAGAGTTTGTGTTTTCTCGTACAAATAACCCAGGAGTATTCCGAGTATAAGTATTTGAAAAAAGGCAAATATATCCATGTGTACGGCAGCAAAAAGGGATGCGCTGATTAAAATGGCATATCGTCCCCCAAAATAGTTTTTCAATGCCGATTGCAGAAATCCCCGGAATATGATTTCTTCTATCAATGGGGCAATGATAATCCCAAAGAATATTAAACTGATTAAGACAAAGATAGACTTTTCTTCTAAAATCCATTTAACAACGTCCTGCATTTCCGGATTTATTCCGTAATAGCTCGAGATCAAATTAATGACGAACCCGGCCAGGATGATGAGGGGAAGCGTAACCAGATATTTTTTTATACCCTGTTTAATGTTGTTCGATAAGTTTACAAGAGAAAGGCCGAGGGCTGTAATTGATTGATGACATTCTACGTGTACAATGTAAAACACATAAGAACAGACTGACAAGTTGATGAAAAGGGTAACGAAGAGAACAACGTTGCGATGCCCGATATTGCCGAGAAAATTGTGACCGAAGACCGCAGAGACGAGATGTATGATTGACGGCATTCCTACGAACATGAGGATAACATAAGCCAGGAAGACCTTTATAGCGTCTTTTATGCTCCATCGGCAGTTAAATGTGATCCTTTGTCTGATCTGTGTGCTATTCACTTTTAATAGTTTGTACAAATACTTCCCGGTTTCTTGGGCCATCGAATTCACAAAAGAAAATACCCTGCCAGGTGCCCAGCGCCAGTTTCCCATCTGAGACAGGGATATAAACAGAAGACCCCACAATGGTAGATTTGATATGAGCGGCGGCATTCCCTTCCATGTGAGTATAGTGGTCGTCCCATGGCACTATCTTATTGAGTTCGTTTTGTATGTCTTTTGGGACGGAAGGGTCGGCATTTTCATTGATAGTAACGGCGGCTGTGGTATGGGGCACATATACGTAGCACACGCCCTCTTTAAACCCCTGCCTGTGTACGATTTTACCGACTTCGGGCGTTATATTAATAAATTCTGATTGAGAATGGGTTTTTACCTGTATCTTATTCATCGTAAGAGGGAAAAATAATTTAATAAATTCTTTTATTCTCTTGCTCTGACCATAACTTGAAGAGCGCAAGCCCTTCTTCACGCAGGATGTTTCCGACTATTTCTATTGAGCTGTTGCCCTCTTGCTTCATCGTTTCATTTGAAATGGTAAGTTCGCTAAATCCCAATTTCCTTGCGTCCCCGATTCGGGTGCCATAGACGATTGTGGAGATTTTTGCCCAATGGCATGCGCTAAAGCACATGGGGCACGGTTCACAGGTAGAATAAATCACACAGCCGGATAAGTCAACGGTATTTAATTTTTTACAAGCCTCTCTGATTGCATGAATCTCGGCGTGGGCGGTTATATCCATGTTTTCCCATACGATGTTGTGGACACAACTGATAACCTCTTCGTCTTTTGATACACATACCCCAAACGGTGTCTGCCCGTTTTTAATGCCCTGCCGTGCCTTGTCAATGGCAAGTCTCATGAATTTCTCATGTATGATTTTCATTTCTACCTTATTTTTTATTGGTCTGAGGCTTTCAGGCAAGTTCTTCCATCTCAGACCTGGGGGTACGCATCATGAGATTACTTACAGCCTCCAGGGGGTCTTTGTCGGTAAAGAGCACATTGTAAATTTCTCTGGTGATGGGCATTTCCACATGTAATTTCTTTGAAAGCGCTGTAACGGATTTTGTAGTCCATACACCCTCTGCAATTTGTTCCATCTTCTCCAGGACTTCTTGCAGTTTTTTTCCTTTCCCAATCTGCTCGCCAACCCAGCGGTTTCTCCCGTAAGGACTGATACAGGTCGTTATCAGGTCGCCTAATCCCGTGAGTCCTGAAAAGGTAGTTTTTTGCGCCCCCATAACGATACCGAGACGGCTAATCTCTGCTAGTCCACGGGTAATAAGGGCAGCCTTTGAATTGTCACCAAATTTCAAGCCATCACATATACCTGCGGCTATAGCGATCACATTTTTCATCGCAGCGCCTAGCTCAACACCTATCATGTCAGGATTCGTATAGACCCTGAACCTGTCTGTGGTGAAAATTTCCTGAACGGTTCGTGCCAGGGCAATGTCTTTAGATGATGCAACAATCGTAGTAGGCAGTCCACGTGCAACCTCTTCCGCATGGCTTGGGCCAAGCAGTAAGGAAATTGGTTGATCTCCCCATACGTTGGCGATGATTTCGCTGGGTTTCATTAGGGTATCATTTTCTATTCCCTTTGTAACGCTAACAATGGGCGTTCCCTGAACAAAGGATTCTTTAAATTTCATAAGTACTGAACGCAAGTAAGGAGTAGGTGTTGCTACTACGATGATATTTACGTCCATTTCCTTATGAGATATATTGGAAGTAATGCATATTCCGGAAGGGATTGGAATACCCTTTAAATATTTGACGTTTTCTCTTTTTTCTCTCAGGTAATCTGAGTATGTTGCGTCAGAACCCCAAAGGGTAACTTCGTAACCCTTTTTATAGAGCAGAATGGCAAGCGCAGTTCCCCAGCCACCATTGCCTATAACAATTATTTTTTTAGATAATGATTTCGAAGTCATTTCTTATCCGAATTATAAAAAACAGGGCTGGATTGCTCCAGCCCTTTAAGAAGCTATATTTTTCATGTTGTTCCCCCTTAGAAAAGGGGGATTGAGGGGGTTGTTTTTTGGGGTTATTCCCCATTCCCCGTTTTCACGAGGACGAGTTTCATGAGGACAAGTTTACAACCCCCCCTAGCCCCCTTTTTTAAGGGGGATTTTTTGCCTGCCACTACCAAGAACCCACATAAACAAAATGAAAATTCCTATACAATTTAATGATAAAGTTGCTATTTCGCAGTCTGATACGCCTCCATCTCATATAGGGAATAAGCTGAGCAGAGGTCTTTTATGGTCTTTCGAACGTTTTCTTTAGTTTTATTATCATTTGGCTGTGAAAGGACTTTGTCAATGCATTCGGCTATTTTAACAGCCTCTGCATCCTTCATACCTCTCGAAGTTATGGTGGGCGTTCCAATGCGAATCCCGTTCGGTTCGTTTGCACTTGCACCCATTTCGTCAAAAGGGATCGTATTTCTGTTCAGGATGATATCCACAGTTTCCAATGATAATTGGGCTTCTTTCCCGGTAATTCCTTTATTACGTAAATCAATTAAAAAGAGATGATTGTCTGTCCCGCCTGAAACCAGGTTGTATCCCCTTTTTACAAATTCTTGCGCCATTGCCCTTGCATTTTTTACCGTTTGGTGCTGACATTGCTTGAACTCCTCCGTCATTGCCTCTTTGAATGCAACCGCCTTCGCTGCAATGATGTGCATAAAAGGGCCACCCTGAATTCCAGGGAAAACCATAGAATCAACCTGTTTTGCATATTTCGATTTGCATAAGATTAAACCGCCACGCGGACCACGAAGAGTCTTGTGGGTTGTTGTGGTAGTAAAATCTGCATAAGGAACCGGGCTGGGATGGGCGCCACCGACAATAAGTCCGGCGATATGGGCTATATCAGCCATAAATAAGGCGCCCACTTCATCTGCAATCTTTCTGAATCTTGGGAAGTCAAGTACTCTCGGATAAGCGCTCGCACCTGCGATGATCATTTTGGGTTTCGTTTTCAAGGCAATGGCGCGCACCTCATCGTAATCAATATATCCGGTATCTTTCTTTACGCCGTAATGGGCGATCTCATACATCATTCCTGAAAAATTCTTTTTAAATCCGTGTGTGAGATGTCCGCCGTGCGATAAATCCATTCCCAGGATACGGTCTCCGGGCTTTAACACTGCAAAGCAGACGGCCATGTTGGCTTGTGAACCTGCATGCGGCTGTACGTTGGCATGCTCGGCTCCAAAGATTTGCTTTGCCCTTTCAACAGCTAATTCTTCTACCGTATCCACATTTCCACAGCCGGCATACCATCTTTTCCTGGCGTACCCCTCGGCGTATTTATTAGTCATTGAAGACCCTTGTGCCTCCTGCACTGCAAGGCTGCATATATTTTCTGATGCAATCAGGTCGATGGTATTTTGCTGTCTCTCTTTTTCTGCTTGTATGGCACGCCAAACTTCCGGGTCATCGTTTTGTAATGTAATCATATTTTCACGTTATCCTTAAAAATTAAATTCGATAGTCTAACTTGTTTTTACCATTCTCCATTTCAGATATGTTTCCATAAACTCATCAATCTCGCCGTCCAGTACCGCCTGTGTATTCCCTGTTTCCTTGCCGGTGCGCAGATCTTTAACAAGGGAGTAGGGTTGTAATACATATGATCGGATTTGATGACCCCATGCAATTTCCCCCTTCTCATCATACGCTGCGGAAAGTTCCTTTTCCCTTTCTTTTTCCTTTATCTGATACATCTTTGCCTTCAGCATACTCAGGGCCATTCGCCGGTTCTGGTGCTGTGACCGTTCACTCTGGCATTGTACGACAAGCCCGGTTGGAAGATGAGTAAGACGGACAGCGGATGATGTCTTGTTGACATGTTGGCCGCCTGCCCCTGATGCCCGGTAGGTATCTACCCGTAACTCGTTTTCGTTAATTTCAATTTCTTCTTCCTCTTCGATCTCAGGAAGCACATCGACCGCAGCAAACGATGTATGCCTCCGCGCATTTGCATCAAAGGGGGAAATGCGCACTAACCGGTGAACGCCGATTTCAGACTTTAAATATCCATAGGCATACTCGCCCTTTATATGGACGGTAATCCTTTTAATTCCAGCCTCTTCTCCCGGCAATACATCGATGAGAGACTGCGTAAATCCACTTTTTTCCACCCAGCGGCTGTACATGCGAAATAACATGGATACCCAATCACAGGACTCAGTCCCGCCTGCGCCTGCATAAATGCTTAAATAGGCATTGCAGTGATCGTGCGGCTCTCCCAGCATTGTCCGCAATTCAATTTTTTCGAGCTTCTGCGTAAACGACTTGATATCTTTTACGACCTCAGCCTCAGCCTGTTCATCTTGTTCTTCTTCAGCAAGTGACGATAAACACTCGATGTCATCCAGTGTTTTTTGTAATTCATGAAGAGGCAGGATAATTCCTTTGAGGGATTTTAATTTCTTGATAACTTGCTGAGCATTGTCCTTGTTTTCCCAAAAATGAGGGGAAGAGATTTGTTCCTCTAAGACAGACATTTCTTTTTTTTTATTTTCGAGGTCAAAGAGAGTCCCTGAGGTGCACTAAACGCTCTCGAAGAGGGGTTAATTCTTTTTCTATATTACTGATCATAATTACATACCTTTACTTTAATGTTTAAAAAGCATAGTGTTGAAATTTCTTAATCGCTTTGCTATTTCCAAAATGGCAAGTCATAACGATACTATAGTGAAAAAAACAATTAATTTAAGAGACAAATTATAATTTATAAAAGATAGGTATGTCAATATGGAATTTGGAATTGACTTAGGTGGAAAATATTCTTATCATTGTCTCTTTATGATGGCCGTAATAAGTAGGGACAAAAAGTATAAGGGGAAATGACCATGATTGATGGCGTAAGGATAAAAAAACTCAAACCCATCCCCGATGAACGCGGCAGATTGATGGAGATACTTCGAAAAGATGACGAACTTTTCATAACATTTGGTCAGGTATATGTAACGACAGCTTATCCGGGTGTTGTAAAGGCCTGGCATTATCATAAGATACAGACAGACCATTTTACGGTTATCCATGGTATGATGAAGATTGTCCTTTACGACAGCCGGAAAGATTCCCCAACCTTTGGACAGATAAATGAGTTTATTGCAGGCACATACAATCCTGTTTTGATACAGATACCTCCGATGGTTACCCACGGTTTTAAATGTATAGGCGAACATGAGGCGATTGTCGTCAATTGTCCTACGGAGTTATACAATTACACTACACCTGATGAATATCGCATAGATCCCCACAGTGGAGAAATACCGTATTCCTGGGATAGAAAGGACGGATAATGAAGGGGATTGTTCTTGCAGGCGGATTAGGGACGCGCTTATTACCGTTGACAAAAATTACCAATAAGCATCTCCTTCCCGTATACAAAGAGCCCATGATTTATTATCCGATTAAAATTCTTATTAATGCGGGAATCAGGGATATTATGATTGTTACCGGGGGAAATCATGCCGGAGAATTTTTAAGGTTGCTCGGAGATGGAAAACAGTTTGGTTTAAAACACATCAGTTATACCTATCAGGAAGGCGAGGGTGGTATTGCCGAGGCGCTGGGTTTGACTGAAGATTTTGCAGATGGTGACAAAATCGTTGTTGTGCTGGGCGATAATATTATAGAAAACAATATTATAAAGCAAACAGAGGCGTTTGAAAGACAGAAAGAAGGGGCGAAGATTATCATAAAAAAAGTCCCTCATCCGGAACATTTTGGCGTTCCGGAGCTTATTGGGGATAAGGTTGTGCGTATTGAAGAAAAGCCCAAAAAGCCCAAATCAGAATATGCCGTTATTGGTATCTATATGTACGATTATCGGGTCTTCGATGTCGTCAAAACGCTGGAACGCTCTGAACGGGGTGAGCTTGAGATTACGGACGTAAATAATTATTATATAAAAAGCGGGTTAATGACTTACGATACTATAGATGGCTGGTGGATTGATGCCGGAAGTTCGCATGATAATCTTGCCCAGGCAAGCCAATTGGTAATAAAAACAGGCGCTAATAAAGTAGACTGATAAAACCGTGCGTGTAATTGCTGGCAGTGCAAGGGGTGTGCATCTTGTCTCATTGAAGGGAGACAAGACAAGACCTATACAGGATAGAATAAAAGAATCTCTGTTCAATATATTATCGGGCGTTATTCCCGGTAGCCGTGTTTTAGATATGTATGCAGGTACAGGCGCAATTGGAATAGAGGCATTAAGCCGTGGTGCAATGTCTTGCATTTTTGTAGAAAACAATAAGTCTGCGATTGAAGTTATTACGAAAAATCTTGAGGCAACAAAGCTTCAAAATAAGGCGCAGGTTTTATTATACGATGTATTTGACGTTGTTCCATATCTCGAAAAAAACAATGTAAAGGTTGACATCGTCTTTGTCACTCCACCATATCCTCTCGTAGAAAAAAGCTCTTACAGGGATAAGCTCTTGATTTTATTTTCGCTTTTATGCAGTAAACAAATAGTCCAACAAGAGGGTCTCATAATGTTGCAGCATAGAAAAACAGATTTTGAAATGCCCCAGGAAGTTATTTGTTTAGAATTATTTGATACTCGAACTTACGGTGATACACAGATTTCGTTTTTTAAAAATACGATGAAATAAGGGGCATTGTGTATGAAATTCTGGGAAGAACAAGGGAAGATAAAGGTTGCAGCGCCTGCAAAGATCAATTTGTTTCTTGAAATATTGGGGAAACGACAGGATGGTTATCACGAGATCGAAACGGTTATGCAAGAAGTTAGTCTGTTTGATTATCTTCATATAGAAAATTACGATAAAGGGGTGGCGTTTACCTGCTCGAATCCTAAACTTGCGACAGGTGAAGAAAATCTCGTTGTCAAAGCAGTTCGCCTCATGCAAAAAGAGACTGGGACTGTAAAAGGCGTGAAAATCCACTTAGAAAAAAAGATACCGATTGGGGCTGGGCTTGGCGGCGGAAGCAGTGATGCTGTTGCAACATTGTGTGGATTAAACAGATTATGGCAAATCGGATATGATGAAAAGCAATTGATGTCGCTGGCCGGGAAATTGGGTTCGGACACACCATTTTTTGTTAAGGGGAATACAGCGATATGTAGAGGACGTGGGGAGGTTGTTACCCCATACCCTTTACATGTAAAGTACAATTACATAATAATTTATCCGGGGTTCGAGGTTAGCACGGCGATGGTTTATAAAAATTTCAAAATTAGCTTGACAAAAAATTTAAAAGATGTTAGCTTTTTCTTGCAAAAATTAGAGTCAGGGAGTCCGCAGGAATTAGGACATAGTTTACATAATCGCTTAGAGGATGTTGTTTTCGGGCTTTATCCAGACCTTGAGAAAATCAAAAAAACATTAGCAACGTTTGATTTTTGTGGCACACTTTTGTCTGGAAGCGGTTCTGCTTTATATGGCTTATGTAAGGAGGGTATGGATCCAAAAGACATAGAAAACAAAATAAAGATGCTAAATATTGGTGATGTGTTTATGGTAACCAATGATTTCTAGGACACTGCTAAGTGAACAGGAAGGGGGAAGACAATTGAATATTACTGAAGTCCGGGTAAAGTTAACAGAAGCTAAGAAGAATAGATTACAGGCATTTTGTAGTATTACGATAGATAATGATTTTGTCGTAAGGGATCTAAAGGTTATCGAAGGACACAAAGGGGCATTTGTAGCCATGCCCAGCAGAAAACTCACTGACAGATGTCCGAAATGCGGTGGTAAAAATCACCTGATGGCACAATATTGTAATGATTGTGGTACGAAATTGGATGAAAAACGCGCATCCAAAGGTGCGGGCAGACTAAAATTACATGCCGATACGGCACACCCCATAAATTCAAATTGTAGGGAAGAGATACAGAAAAAGGTTCTCGCAGCTTACAAAGAAGAGGTTGAACAATCCAAGAAGCCGGGATACAAACCTCCAAAATATGAAGACATGGATGACATAGATTATATAAATGAGGAACTAAACGAGGACATAAACCAAGAAAAATCTGGTAAGTAAAAATATTTCAGTCTTATTAAAAAAACCAATCGGTTTTCTTGCCAAATTAGGTCGTTAACAGGTTTTCCTGTGTTTATCAGGTTCAAGCACTCCTCCTAAAACATACCTTAGAAGGTTATATGTAGAAAGTCTTGCCGTTTTTTAATATTCTTTAAATTTGGATTAAATTTTTTCATACGCTACAGACAGATGATTAAAACAGGCTCACAAATTTTGGTGGATGCATTAATAAGAGAAGGGGCGGAGTATGTCTTTGGAATCCCAGGCGGCGCCGTTTTACCCTTATTTGATGCATTATTTGACTCTTCTATAAAGTTCATTTTAACGCGACACGAACAAGGCGCCGGTCATGCAGCAGACGGATATGCCAGGGCTACGGGGAAGGTTGGGGTTTGCCTGGTTACTTCTGGCCCGGGCGCTACAAACTTGACTACGGCAATTGCAACGGCTTATATGGATTCGATACCTATAGTAGCCATAACAGGACAGGTCAAGACCTTTCTCATCGGGAATGACGCCTTCCAGGAAGCGGATATTATTGGAATCACGCGTCCTATAACAAAACACAGTTATTTAGTGAAAGATATTAAAGACCTTGCAAGAATCGTAAAAGAGGCATTTTTTATAGCCAACACCGGGCGCAGAGGTCCTGTAGTGATTGACTTGCCTGTTGATGTCACCATGGAAAAATGTGAGGAAGTAATACCAACAGAAGTAGATTTGCCAGGATACAAACCCAGATACGAAGGTCATATTCGTCAAATTATGATTGCTGCTGAGGCAATTAATTCCTCCAGACAACCGGTCGTCTATACGGGCGGCGGTATCATCGCCTCTGAAAGCGCAAAGGAGTTGCTTGAATTTGCAGAAAAGGGAAATCTTCCCGTAACTACAACTTTGATGGGACTCGGAGGATTCCCGGAAGACCATCATTTATCCTTAGGGATGTTGGGAATGCATGGCACTGCTTACGCCAATTTTGCAGTAACAGAATCTGATGTTTTAATAGCGATCGGCGCAAGGTTTGACGACCGTATTACTGGAAAGATTGATGAATTTGCCCCCCACGCAAAGATTATTCACGTTGATATAGACCCCGCATCTATCAGTAAGAGCATCAGAGTGGATATACCGGTCGTGGGTGATGCAAAAAATATATTACAAGAACTCAACAAACATATTCAATTTGATGAGAGAAAAGAATGGTTTGATAAAATCAAACACTGGAAAGAAAAAAATCCACTATCGTATAATAACAGTGGAAACGTTATTAAACCGCAATATGTAATTGAACAAATTTGCGATGCGGCCAAGGGCAACGCTATCATTACAACAGAGGTAGGACAAAATCAGATGTGGGCTGCCCAATATTTTACGTTTACGCAACCGCGCACATTTCTGTCTTCTGGCGGTTTGGGCACAATGGGTTACGGTTTTCCCGCTGCCATTGGCGCTCAATTGGGATGTCCGGATAAACTTGTGGTGGACATTGCAGGTGATGGTAGTATTCAAATGAATATCCAGGAACTCAGTACCGTTGCGCGTTTAAACATTCCTGTGAAAATAGCTATTTTAAATAACGGCTATCTGGGGATGGTACGTCAGTGGCAGGAATTGTTTTACAATAAACGGTATTCCAGTGTCAATTTGAACGGTAATCCGGATTTTGTCAAGTTGGCGGAGGCATACGGTGCAAAAGGATTTTTAATTGAGAAGAAAGAAGACGTCCGTCCAACAATAGAAAAGGCATTTTCTATAAAAGGGCCTGTTATCATGGATTTTAGGGTAGATCCAAATGAGAACGTCTTTCCGATGGTGCCTGCCGGACAAGCGATTCACAGAATGATCGGAACTATGGCATAACGGAACTAATTCCGTTAAATTATTGTTCTTCTAAAAAGAATAAACATTAATATTTAAATTGGGAAGAGCTAGGCGATGACCTCTATAACTGATAGGAAAAAAATAACGTATGCGGATTATTTAAAGATAGATGACAATAACCGCTATGAAATTTTTCATGGGGAGTTACGCATGGTTCCAGCACCATCGACTGATCACCAAGGTATATCTATTAATCTAGGTTCTCTAATATGGAAGTTTGTAAAAGAAAAGAAACTTGGAAAAGTTTTTGAAGCGCCAACCGATGTTGTTTTCGATGACGATGAAGTATTTCAACCTGATATCGTGTTTATTAAAAGTGAAAGGCAAGACATAATAAGGGAAAATGCAATCCACGGTATTCCCGATTTGATTGTTGAAATAGTATCTCCTTCGTCTACTTTTTATGATATGGTTGAGAAGAAGGAAATTTATAGAAAATATGGTGTAAAAGAATATTGGCTGGTGTTTCCGAAGGAAAAAGGCATAGAGGTTTTAACCTTGGAAAATGGAGAATACCTAGAATTTTGTAAATCCAAAAAAACAGGAATAGTGAAGTCAAAACTGCTGGAAGGATTGGAAATAAATTCTAAGGATGTTTTTGAGTAAAGGCAGGAAAAGCAAATGGAGTTACTTTTAGGCGCAGCTATTACATTAGGCATATTAGGCATGGTCTTTGGGATAGGCCTGGCGATTGCCTCTGACAAGTTTGCCGTGAGGGTTGATCCGCGCATTGATAGTATTAATGAAGTATTGCCGGGTGCAAACTGTGGCGCATGCGGACAGCCAGGCTGTAGCGGCTTTGCGCAGGCGGTAGTGGAGGGGAAAGCCCCTGTTTCCGGCTGTACGGTGGGACAGACAGCCGTGGCCAAGCTTGTTGCGAACATAATGGGTGTCAAATTCGAAAATAAAGAACGTTCTGTTGCTGTTGTAATGTGCCATGCAAGGGGCGTTAAAAATAAATTTGTTTATAACGGAGTCAAGGACTGTCGTGCAGCGAACATTGTCGGGGGCGGGTTTTTAGGCTGTGATTATGGTTGTTTGGGTTTAGGTACGTGCGTGGAGGCCTGTAAATTTGAGGCGATGTATATGGGTGAGGACAGCCTCCCCAGGGTAATTGAAGAGCGGTGTACTGCCTGCGGAAAGTGTGCTGCCGTTTGCCCCAGGAAACTTATCAGCATCGTACCGGAATCCAAAATGGTGCATGTCCGGTGCAAGTCTCTCGATAAAGGCGCTGTTGCGAAGAAGATTTGTCAGGATTCTTGTATTGCCTGTAAACAGTGCGAAAAAATATGTCCATACGACGCTGTCCATGTGCAAAACAATCTTGCAGTGATTGATTATAATAAATGCACCTCCTGTGGGAAATGTGTTGAGGTTTGTCCAAATCGGACAATAATCAATTTCGCCAGAGAGCGAAGCCTTGCCAGGCATACCATAACCGTATAATGCATCAGGATCGTTTTTACATACCGTATACTCCTACAGTCCATGAAATATGGATTGATGGTAAGGAGGCTCACCATATCTTACACGTCAAACGCGCAAAACCGGGAAGTAAAATTACGCTTTTTGATGGTAAAGGGATTGAATATCTTGCAAACATTACCGAAATCTTAGACGATAAATTAAAGGTATTTATTGAACAAACGAGAAAGGTTGACAGGGAGTCAAGCGTTGACATTGCTATAGCTTTTTCCATCCCTAAAGGGAAGCACTCGGTATTTTTAATTCAAAAATGCTCCGAACTAGGCGTAAAGACATTAATTCCCCTCCATTGTGAGCGAAGTGTTGTTGATATTCGGCATAAATCCGCTGAAAAGATTGAAAAATGGAATAAGGTCGTAATCGAGGCATCGAAGCAATGCAAAAGAAATTATTTGACCAAAATAGAAGATGTAATGTCTTTCGATAGCTTAATGAAGACCATTAACAACTATGACCTCTTGCTCGTCGCATGTACAAACACTCATACCAGAACGCTAAAAAGTGTATTGACCGAACATCCGTCAGCAGGGAAAATTATTTGCCTTGTAGGTCCCGAAGGCGGTTTTACCCGCAGTGAGATTGAAATGGCAGAGAAATCAGGCTGCGTGCCGGTTAGCATAGGCCATTCAATATTGCGGATTGAGACGGCAGCCGTTGCAATTGCTTCGATGTTACTCTATGCATATTCTGATTAGAAAATGACTACCTCAAGTTAGTCCTACTAAGTCCCCCTTAATAAAGGGGGATTCAGGGGGTTGTGTTTTTCCTGGGCTATTCCCCATTTTCATGAGGACAAGTTTACAACCCCCTTGCCCCCTTTTCTAAGGGGGATTTCATGCATGCTATCGTCTGTAAACCAGCTTAAAAAATGAAAATTCCTATGCAATCACGATATGCGGTAATCATGGCAGGGGGGAGCGGAACTCGCTTTTGGCCGTGGAGCCGCAAAGATAACCCCAAGCAACTTCTGGAAATAGTCGGTCAGAAGAGTATGCTTCAACACACCATCGACCGGATAACCCCTTTATTTAACCCAGAAAACATCCTTATCGTTACCAATATATTACATAAAGAAAAAATACAAAAACAAGTTCCACAAATCCCTCCGGCAAACATCGTTGCCGAACCTGTGGGAAAAGACACAGCGCCGTGTATAGGTCTGGCCGCAACTATCATCCATAAAAAGGCTCCTGATTCCGTGATGATTGTTATGACGGCAGATCACGTGATAGAACCTGCAACCCGATTTGTACAAATGGCTGAAACTGCCATGAATATTGTGAACAAAAATAATTCATTGCTCACAATGGGAATTAAACCCACAGAACCTTCCGTGAGTTACGGCTATATTCATCGTGGTAACCGTTTATTGGAAGAAAATGGTTTTAGCGTTTATGAAGTAGAATCATTCAAGGAAAAACCAGACAAGACGACAGCACAACGTTTTATTAATACAGGAGAATATTACTGGAATGGCGGGGTTTTTGTCTGGAAAACAGCCAAAATCCTGGAATATTTGGCGAAATACACGCCAAAATTAGCGCTGGGACTTCAAAAGATCGGCGTTGCATTGGGAACGGAGCTTGAATGGACTACCGTCGAAAAAGAATATCAAGCCTTCGAGAAGATTTCAATTGATTACGCTGTCATGGAAAAGGCGCAGGACGTTTTTGTTATTGAGGTAGATTTTACGTGGGATGATGTTGGGTCATGGTCTGCCCTTGAACGCTGGAATAAAAAGGATAATTTGGGAAATACTATACTGGGTAACCATTTTGGAATGGACACTGATTCGTGTATTATCGTGAACAATGAGCAACACCTGATAACAACTATCGGTGTATCAGACATGATTGTCGTTCATACAAAAGATGCAACCCTTATCTGCAACAAGCAAAAGGCCGAGCAGATAAAAAAATTAGTTGAAGAATTGAAACAGTCCGGTCATCAATCCTACCTTTAAATCAAATACAAAATTTGTTATCACTTAACTTCTCTTTCCTAATAGGTAAGCCATTAGCACAACTTTTTGTAATTTACCGAACTTTTATCCCAAAGCCATTGTGCACTACATTGCCATTCGACTGTGATATGCTATCTTGATACATGTAAAGATTATATTCATTTACAAATTTGGTATACGGTTCGCTTTGTAAAATTCAGTAAACTTATTTTAGAAAGTGAACCATGCAACGTCCCATTGTTTTTATTACCCTCTTGTTTATATGCGGCATCTACCTGGGTTCTCTTACAGAGATTCCTATTTATCTTACCTTAGTTATTTGTTTTCTTCTGTGGGCGATTTGTTTTGTATGTTTATATTTATATCCACGGAAGAGGTTCATATTTTCATGCTTGCCTTTCTTCCTTATTGCAGTTTCAATAGCATATTATGATTGTCGGACTGATTCCATCCCTGGCAATCATATTGAACACATCCTAACCACTCACAAATCCTTGCAACGCATTTCGGGAATAATTATAAATCCCCCCATTATATTGGACGAGAATATATTGAATAAAAAATTGCTTCAAACTAAATCAGGACAACTTTCTAAAAAATCCAATTACAAAATATCCTTTACCCTCCGTGCAGAAGTTATAGAAACTGCCTCTGGCTGGAAGATTACCTCTGGCATTATAAAGGTAAATGTATATCCTTCGAAGCAGGATATTTTGAGCACACATGATATGTTCACTATTTTGAATACATTAAGTTACGGACAGAGGGTAGAACTTTTCGGGTATACGTTTCTTCCAAAATCCCCCACGAATCCATACGAATTTGATTACAAAAGCTACTTGCAAAGGCAAATGCCTTCGGTTCGCTGTTTGATTACAGTTGCAGATACAAACAATATAAAAATCAGAGAGGCGTACCATAACAACTGGATGTATCGTTTCATATATGCTTTAAATAATATGTTAAATAACACTATTTACACGCATACCTTTAGTAACAGCGCCCCCTTAATCAGCAGTATGTTGCTGGGAAACAGGGTTGATCTCTCAGACGACACAATTGACAATTTTATGAAAACGGGCATTATCCACTTCATTGCAATTAGTGGTTTTAACGTAGGGATTGTGGTCTTTACGGCGCTTTTACCGTTACGCTTGTTCGGGATAAATCAAACGTTATCAACGTGCATCATCCTGTTTGTCGTTGTCCTCTATGCCTTTTTAACAGGACTGAATCCACCCGTACTTCGCGCAAGCATAATGGCCATCATTTTCTTCTGTGGTTTTCTGGTACGCAGGCAGTGGGATATCACCAGCGGCATTTTTGCGGCTATATTTTTTATCCTTGTCAGGAATCCATCCGATATTTTCAACATCGGGTTTCAACTGTCGGTGCTGGCGACGATGGGTATTGTGTATGGAACGTTAAAGATCGAAAGTTGCTTGTTCAGGACTGCCCTGTTTGTAGAGTCGTTACAGGTAAAGGCCGAACGGGGGAGGTTCTTTTTCGTGAAAAAATATCTCCGTAAGTCCTTCTGTGTTTCCCTTGCCGCATGGCTGGCCACGTTTCCACTTACTGCCTATTATTTCCATCTTTTTACCCCTTTTATATTCATTGCAAATATCATCGTATTTCCGCTGTTCTGGATCATCATTGTCAGCGGCATCGTGTTATTAACACTGGGAACTGTATGCTCACAGATGGCCGTGGTTGCTGCGTGGTTGGCATCTAATACAGATATCGTACTTGAATCGCTTGTTTCAAGACTGGCTTCCATACCGTATTCATATTTTTATGTCATTGGGCCATCGCATACAGAAATCATTATTTATTATCTATTCATTTTGTTACTTTTGTATCGTAATTATCTGTCCTTAGATCTTAATCGCATTGCAATATGTGGCTTACTCAGCGCTAATATTTTGGTTTTTTCAAATATCCTTAAATTTCCCAATCGTTCCGCTTCGACAGGCTCAGGACAGGCTTTAATGATTACTTGTTTAGACGTGGGGCATGGCTGTGCCGTGTTTATTCAATTCCCCAATGGGAAAAATATTTTATATGACGTGGGTTCATGGAAGAATTATGATGTTGGAAAATATATCGCGGCTCCATTTTTATGGGGTCAGAAGATTAAAAAGATTGACCTGGTAATACTTTCACACGAGCACGAAGATCACTGGAATGGCTTGTCATCCCTCATTGAGCGATTTTCTATAAAATCTGTTTTTTCACAACATTACTTTTTTGCATCGAACACAGGCAAAAATATACTCTCAGTCCTTTATAATAAAGGCATCAGCGCCGCTGCCCTTTCTTATGGTGAAATCTTAAAGGGATTTGAACCGGCGGTGGTAAAGATATTGCATCCGCCTTCATTTGCTTCTGATATAGCTGCAACGAATGATAATTCATGTGTTTTAAAAATTGATTACTGTGGGCATTCTTTACTTCTCTGTGCCGACATTCAGGAAAAGGGGATAGAGTGGATATTGTTAAAACATCCTGAAATCAGGTCAAATATAATTCAGATACCGCATCATGGCTCGCGTATAAATAACCTGGAAGCATTTGTTAGCGCCGTGCAACCTGCGTACGCCTTTATTAATTCAAGTGATGGCATTGTATCCAATAAGACTATCGATATTTTGCAGGGCTATAATGTTATAACCATACAGCCACACAGGGAAGGGGCTGTAACATTTACCATAGATATAGATGGAATAACGTACACCACCTTTGTTAAATGAAACCTTGAAATACGGATTTTTACAAATACATTTACTTTGCTTATTTTCGTGTATATTGTATAATTATCGTCAATCTTCCATATATACATAGCAAATAAGTATTTACATTACTTCTTATAAACAAACATATCTTATGTCTCTTCCAGTTTGGATACTCACAGGCCCTACGGCATGCGGCAAAACGGATATAGCCGTAAAAATTGCTGAAAATAACGATGCCGAGATCGTTTCGGCAGATTCTATGCTTGTCTACCGGGGTATGGACATTGGGACAGAAAAACCGTCCCGTGAAATAAGAAATAAAATCCCGCATCATTTAATAGATATTGTAGAACCGTGGGAGGAATATAATGTGGGACAGTATGTGAAAGATTTCGACACCACTGTTCATAATATTTATCAACGATGTAAACCGTTTCTTGCCGTTGGAGGTACGGCCCTCTATTTAAAGGCAATTATGGACGGTTTATTTGAAGGTCCACCTGCGGATTGGGAATATCGCAACTATCTGAAGTCTATCGCTAGTGAACAAGGTCCGAACTGCCTGCATAGAATGCTTGCTGAGGTAGACCCGGAAACAGCCGATAAATTACATTACAACGACCAAAAAAGGATTATTCGTGCACTGGAAGTATTTAAAAAAACAGGGGCGAGCATTTCCTCCTTTCAAACTCAATTTGGCCGCAAAAATCCTAAATATAATTGCATAATAGTTGCTATTGAATACGACCGTGATATTTTATATAAGCGGATAGAATCACGTATAGACCGAATGTTTCAGCGCGGGCTTATAGACGAAGTACGTACTTTACTACAGAATCCATTGGGATTAAGCAAGCAGGCTTCACAAGCGCTTGGATACAAAGAAATCATTGACTTTTTCAACGGAAAGTATACACTTTCAGAAGTTACCGCTGTAATTAAACTGAGAACACGGAGATTTGCAAAAAGGCAGATGACATGGTTTAGGAGTTTTCCGAATATTCATTGGATTCGTGCATGTGCGGATGATGATACAACACGACTGTCAGAAATGGCCCTCGAAATGTTTACACAAAATAAACCATTATTAAAAGAAACAGTATGATAAAACTCCGCCAATTGCGTATGGCTCCTAAAATACGTGGTTTTGACGCCCAAAAACTATCGCAAGCATTAAAACAATACAGGGCAAAAACTGCCTGGGGCTTGGATATTGGGGGTCACGCTTTAAAGGTGGTGAAGATTATACAGACATCGGGTGGGTTATTGATTGAAGACTTGGATATCATTGAATATCCTGCCCTTAAACCTGATATAAATTTCTTTCAATCCCAGCATATCAAAGAAGCTATTCAATTTTTTCTAGCAAAACATCATATTGCCAAGACTGACAAGGTATTGGTATCCATTCCGGGTCAATTTGTACTGTCAAGGTTTACCACCGTTCCCCCTGTGGATAAGAAGCAATTAAAAGATATTGTCAGTTATGAAGCAAAACAGCAAATCCCCTTCGATCTCAAAGATATTGTATGGGACTACCAACAATTATCGGAGCAAGTTCCGGCGGCTGAGGGGATAGAGATTGGGCTTTTTGCCTCAAAAAGATCGACACTTGACCATATATTGTCAAATATAGCATCTCTTAAGCCCAGATTAACTGCATTACAGGTTTCGCCTCTTGCAATTTCCAATCTCATACTATTTGACCGGCAGGTGGATGGTCCGGTCATTATCATAAATATAGAAACTGAAAATACTGACATAATTATTGTTGATGGTTTACATCTTTGGCTGAGAAGTATTACTCTTTCCGCTGTAGATGCCGATCTTGTGAAAGAAATTCAGAGATCGATGGAATATTATAAGTCCTTAACGAAAGAAGAAGTTAATTTTAAAAACATTTTATTAATAGGTAACAGGTTTAAAGACCCAAGTAATGTGAAATTTATATCTGACAATTTTACGTATGAGGTAAAAGTTCTTAAAACCATAAACAATCTAAAATTATCCGATAAGATTAATCCCGACTTCTTAAACGAAAATCTTGCGAATTTAAGTGTTGCTTTGGGGCTTGCAGTTCAGGGTTTGGGGTTAGGCAGGATAAATATAAATTTGTTGCCTCCGGAGCAAATCAAAGCGGCAGAAATATCAAGGAAAAAGCCTTATGCCGTAGCCACTCTTGGTTGCTTAGCTCTGTTACTTGTCATTCAATACTGTGGATTACATATTCAGATCAACCATCTTTGTAATTCCCACAATTACCATCAAAATGTATTGCTTAACATAAAGGAATTGGAAAAAAAGTATAAAAGCACCGAAACCCTTGCACAAGCAAACAAATCCGCGCTTGATCTTGTTTCCTCTATTGATTCTTCCAGATTTTTCTGGATGGAGGCGTTAGATAAATTGTTATTTTTGATACCCGACAACATAGCTATAACCAGTATCAACTCCTCATGGATAAGCGCAGATACTTTTCAAACAAAAGATATGGAGAAACCAGCAGCTAAGTCAAACTTTTTCCAGGCAAAAAAGACAGGCGAACCAAGAAAGTCTGGTAGTTCAGGGAAATTGCTCCTCATGGGAATCAAAGGGGAAAGCAGTGAGCCGCGTATGGGTTTTATAGAAGAAAACGTTTTAAAACCTATCCAAAGGTTAACTCTCTTTGACCAGAGAGTTCCTGCATTCAAAAACGTGGAAATTGTCCCAGGCTCCTGCCGTCAGGTAGACCGGGAAAATGGTGAGGAGGGATGCATTTGTTTTGAGATACGCTGGATTGTAAAGTCGCAGGACGAAATACAATCAGAAACCCAATCGTTAATACCTGGAACTTCGACTCAAGCCGTAAAATCTTGAACAGGGGTATTGAAAGGTTAAGGTATGGATATCGGTAAAGGAATGAATTTCTCAAAACTTGGGAATAAGTTGACAGGCTTCTTTACTGGAATACGCGGCTTCTGGATATCCATTGGCGCAATTTTTCTCACCCTGTTGATTCTCTTTTTTGTATTTATTTTTCCACTTTCAAACCAGTATGCCAGGATGTTCAAAGACCTCAATGATTTAACAGCCCCGCTTGAAAATTACGCCTTAAAAGTAAAAGATATTTATAACGACAAATGGATTACATCAAAAAAGCTGGAAACCGACCTGTATGAGAAAGAGCTTGAAAGGTGCAAGACCTTTCTGAAAGAAAAGGATAATCGTCTGGAATCGGTTTTCTTTGTTGAGGATTCGGAAAAAGGTTTGGTTAAAATTGAGGATGAGGCGCTCTGGAAGAATGAATATGTAAAAAGGGTTTCCGGATTATTAACAAAACTGGAGGCAAATAATATCGTACTCGATGAAGGCGCTTTGCCATTTCATGACTGGGGTTCTGATATTCCGACCTGGAATACCATTCTGCCTGTACAAAAAAAGTTCTGGATATTGGAAGCGCTCGCCAACGTTGCCCTAAACAACGCCGGGATAACGAGACTTGAAAAGATTACATTCCGGGAATCGTCTTTTATCTATGACCCTTCCTTTGCACAACATTACACCGTTATGCCTCTTACCATCAAGGTCGAATTACAGGCGGATCGCATCAAATTCCTATTACACGAAATTCTTAAATCGGATATCCTATTTGTTATCGAGGGTATAAATATTTTAGCGAATGATACTGATAATCGCTTCCCGAATCCGATTATTGATGTTACCCTCGATGTGCACGTTATTGATTATAAGACATAGAGTATTACGGTTTTATTTTAAAATTTGAAAATGAACATGAAAAATTTCATATTCAAACACATTGAAAAACTGGGCTTCGGCATGGCAATGTGTTATCTTATTTATACAGCGGTTCATACTTTTATTATATTAAATATAGGGGTACAGAGAACAGATACAAAATTATTGTCCCTGTCGGGCACAATTGAGAGAAAGATTAAAACAAGTGTTCCGCCAATTGTAGATACGGACCTAAAAAATGATGAACAATTGGCGTTGCGTTTAACGTCGCCACCTTCTGCGATTCTATTACCCAGAGCTAATATTTTTGGTAAATTGACAAAAGAAAAAACAGTTTCAGACATCACGACAAAAGATTTGATAAAAAAGCCGGCATTACAAACCACGCCTCGTTTAGAGGACATTACACCGGGCGAAATGGAATTTATTTTTAAAGGTGGAACAGCAGATATGGCATTGGTTCAGGTCAGAAAATTTTATAAAGACAAATGGTGGGTGGAGAGCTTCACTATAGAAAAAGGGGAAACTATTGGTGAAAAGAAAATAATAGGTAAGGAAACCGTGGATTTTGATACCTATTGTAAATTGATAGAAATTGTTCCTCAAGCACAAAAACCACTGGTTATTAAGAAAACTACAGTCGTACAGAACGAAAAAGGTGAATTTCTGGGAAGTTCCTTTACTGAAGAAACGCACATGATTTCGGCTTCAAAGATTATATTTGAGGATAAGAAAGGGGAATCTTACCATTTGTGGATAGGAGAATTGGTAAAGGTCGGAACTGATACGGTTACTCCTTGTCCATTAACGAATGCCTCATCAACTAACTAAGAGACATCTTTTGAATTTAATGTCAGAAATTATGTGAAATCTTTGATGTTCAGTAATTTTCTGCGTTTTCTATGGCAAAGTTTTGACTATTCTTTTAAAAGGGGGTTACATGAAAAGCATATCAGCCCTAATTTCAATTTTTATCTTGAGTTTATTCCTGTTATTTTTTGTACCATATCAGTCTTTGTCACAAAACAAACAGACTTCAGGAGCAGAACTCTCCGCTACAAATAATTATTATCTTCATACCGCCAGGATATATTTTGAGCAAAAAGACTATACCAAGGCCGTTGATGCACTCGAACTAGCTATCCTGTTAGAACCAAATAATGAAGAGGCGTTGGCGTTACTCCAACAATCCAGAAAACTCTTGGATGAAACAAGTAAGTCAGTTGCGGCTTCAGGCAGGTTGGGTGTCACCAAAGAAGCAAAAGCCGCACACCCCCAAGATATATCTCAGTTGATTCAGAATGCACATACCGCTGTCAACGAGAGACGATATGACGATGCTGCAAAGATTGCGGATTTAATTCTTACAATGGATTCTGCTAACAATGAGGGGTTATATATTAAAGAAAAGGTAAACGGCATAAAACATAAACATACTACCGAAAGTCTAAAAGCCACCCATGCCCAGGAGAAATTAAAAAGCCACGAAAAACTCAAAGAAGCATCCGTTCCCTACCAGGACACCTTAATGTTTCCTGCAAAAGAACCGTGGACGGATATCACAAAACGTACGCTTCCGAAGTTAGATAAAATTATAGAAGAAAACAAAATAAAAACAGAACAACTTCGGCTGATTCCAAATCCCCAGGAGGGACCATTTCCAAAAATTATTGAGGATGCCCTGAATACGATCATTTCGTTTGAATTTTTAGATACACCATTAAGAGACATTGTCGTTTTTGTAAGAGAAAAAACAAATATTAACATGATCATCGATTCAGAAGCGGGGAATGCGCCGGTTACATTAAAACTTAAGGACGTGCCATTAAGAACCGCCTTAAAATACATCCTGCCTAAAGGGTATGAATATGTGATTGAGGGGGATATCATTCATATTTATAAACAAAAAATGGAAATGCGTGTTTATGATGTGAGGGATATTTTAATCAATCTGGATGATAAAGAACCCCTTAGATTTGATATTACGGCTGCTGCCACATCCCAAATGGGCTTGAGTAAAGGTGAAGCAGTTGTTAAGTCAAAAGATGCCTCTGAACGTGTATTAGACTTGATTGAATTAATTGTTACCACCGTCGAGCCGTCATCATGGTCAAACCGTACGAGTGTTATCGGGGCTTCTGCAACAGGAGGTCAACGAAGTATTAATATTCCCGGACAAGGTGAAGGAAGTGTTATTGCAAGGACAGGGCAACCAGGCGATTTAGTGGTAGTCAATAGCAAATATGTTCATAAGCAAATTGAAGATATGTTGGCTTCTTTAAGGTCTTCACAAAACCTCCAGGTGAGCATCGAAGCCCGTTTTATTGAAGTTTCAGATAAATTTTTGGAGGAAATCGGGAGCAATATTAGTAAATTTTTTAGCAAAAATACGTCAGTAAATACTGGCGGTGGAACAGATGAAATACTTGGTGAAACTTTATCTGGCAAAGGACTTGAACTCAATTATTCCATTTTAAACAACTCTATGCTAAAAGGATTCTTAAACGCTGTCCAGGAAAGTAAGGACTCTGAGATTCTCACGTCGCCGCGAATAACATTATCTAATACCCAGCGCGGAAATATTGCTGTCGTTAAAACTATAAACTATATTCAGAGTACCTCTGTTTCTGAGGGTGTTGTAACTCCTGTTATTGGTACGATACCGGAGGGTACTACCTTTGATGTAAGACCTATTGTGAGCGCGGACAGAAAGTACATCTATCTGGAAGTAACCCCTTCGGTATTTACAGTCGAAGAGATCACTTCTTTTACATTTAGTGGATTATCCACAGATGTTACAGTGGGCGGAGGTGGCGCTGGATCTTCTATCAATGTTCCTCCGGAACAAACAGTTCAATTACCCAAGATAAATGTTTCGCAAGTATCTGTCACAGTTTGTGTGCCAGACAAAGGTACGCTTATGATAGGGGGGTTGGGTTCTATCAACAAATCTAACTTAACAACCGGCATTCCAATACTCTCGAAGATACCAGTGCTAAAAAGGTTATTTTCTCGTGACCAGAAATCCAACAAGAAATCAAATCTGGTTATTCTTTTAAAACCCACAATTATTATTAAAGAAGAGCAAGAAGCAAATTTTTTCAGTTCGTCAAACAGAAATTTCAATGCGGCAGACTCAAACAATAACAAGTAGTAGTATAGCGTTGCTGCAGAATATAGATATACGTATTTTATAAATCAGGAGGGAATTGCCATGCGTAGAATATATAGCACTAATACAATCTTACTCATTGTCATTTCTTTGCTACTCGCCATACTTATTTTTAAGAACTCAGCAAATTATGTTATTGCACAAGGAGATGGAAATGCACGACACGTCTTTGGATTGATAGGAGAACGACAGGGCAATAGACAGCCACTTTACCTGATAGATACCCAAGAACAGGCCATTATGGTTTATGAATATTTTCAGGGAGGCGGGTTAGGCTTTGTGGCTGCTCGAAATTATAAATACGATCGAAAATTGCAAGAGCATGGAAGGCCTTATGGCTTATCCATCGAAGATGTAAAGTCGGAACTCTTGAAGATGCAAACAAAATAACGCGAGCAAAATTCTGCTATAATTCTTTGTGATTGCTCGATTTGGAAGCAATTTGCAGAAGTCGCGTCTTAAGTTCGGCGAATGGGAAATTTTTCCCGGGACAAGCTGTCGACTTCTGGTGTACGTGTTTATGCTCTAATATATTGGAGGAAGGAATATTGTATTTCCTGGAAAGATATTGTACAAGATTGACCAAAGATTCGAATTGCGTTTCTGATGGAGACCCCCCATTTTCAAAGTCGCCTACCAGACAAATGCCTATTGCTACTCGATTGCAGTTCATGTTTGCTGTATGCGCGCCGTGAATTTGTTTTTTCCACCGATTACCAATCTCAATTTCACCATTTCCCGAAAAAGACCCATTTCCAATTACAAAATGATAAGCTAGACCGTATTCCCACCCCTTCTTTTTCTTATGGTATTGATCAAATCGAGCGGCATTACCCTTTGCTGTAGCGCTATGATGAATGACAATATATTCCCAACCTCTTTCTTTTACGTCAGTGCGGCAAAGATGATCTAAGTCTGGCATACAAGAAGCGCTTTCAAGCCTATTAAGTTTTTCAATCTTTGCGCTCTTTAAAAATGGTATGGAGATAAACAGGCCTGATGCAATTACAATCATGGATAACGAAATGCATCGAATAATTCCTTCGTGTTTATTCATATGTTGTTTGATAAAAAACATTTGCGCACCTCCTAAAATAGACCTCTTTCATCGGATGCAGCTTAAAACGTGATTTTTTGCAAAATTTTACTAAAGAATTTTCGTTTTCTGCCGATAATATGTTTTGACGCTTCTTATTTCCCTTTTTGTGTTACAGTACATCTAGGCTAATCAAGAATGTTGGCATTAGTATTAAACTACAAATGCTGTTAGTGAAGGCTTATAGATGAAATCAGCAAGCTGAAAGGATTATTTCTGACTTCCAAAGCAGATGGAAATTGATTGTCATCCTTTTATTTATATATTCTTGTGCGTGTAAATGGGGAGTTAACCTTCAGTTGCCAATGCAATACTGTTCCGGGTGGTTAACCCATAACAAATAAAAAAAGCCTTACAGCGAAAATTGTCTATTCGGACATACCTTCGGCAGTAAGGCTATCTTTACAACTTCCCTGTTTGATTGCTTCAAGCACATGTGTGCATATCAGCATATTTAAAGACCCTGTTACTTTGCGCCCCCCGATCACTCGAGGTTTACCTTTATCGTGTCTACATTATAATTTTTAATACCGTATTGTCAATAAATAAATTGATAGATTTTTTATAACATTATAATTCACGGTGGCTTATCAGTTGCTTTTAATTTGCCTACGGCTTCTGATATTTCTTTTGCCATAGGTTGGTGAGGGTCTAATCTTAGCGTTTCGTTCAGATGAAACAATGCCTTGTAATGATTATTCAGATAATTTGCATAAATAACACCAAGCATCTTATGGGCTAATGGATTTTGGGGCTGATAGCAAACTGATTGATGAAAGGCATCTGCAGCTTCACTATATCGTCCTTTTCTATAAAATGCATTTCCAAGGGAGTAATATATCTCTCCATCTGCAGGATTATAGGTAACGGCCTCTTTAAACTCGGAAATGGCTTCATCCCCAAGATTTTTTGAAATATAAGCATTTCCTAAGTTACAGTGGGTATTGCTATCTTTGGGACTGAATTTCAAGGCCAGCTTCAGTTCTACTATCGCATTATCCGTTAATCCCTTAGTGAGGTACACCCCTGCCAAATTATTGTGAGCATCCGCGTTGTCGAATCCAAGTGACACCGCGTTGTTTAGTTCATCAATGGCTTTATCAAGGTCTCCATTTTTTGCGTAAGCAATACCGAGGTTGTTGTGTGCATTTGCAAGTTTGGGGTCAAGTCGAATTGCCGTTTCAAATTCTTTAATAGCCTCTTCAAGTCGTCCGGTATTTGTATAAACAATTCCCATGTTATTATGGCTGTCGGCGGAACCGTGGTCTAGGTCGATTGCTGTTTTGTATTCAGACAGGGCGTCCTTAATATTTCCCATTTCTTTGTATGTATTTCCCAGATGGTTGTGTGTAGTTGGCATTTCTGAATTTATTTTTAATGACCTTGCAAATTCAGTAACGGCTTCTTTGTATAGTTTTTCTTCATGATAAACAAGTCCGAGATTATTGTAGTAGTTTGGGTTGAAAGGATTACACCGTATCGCCTTTTTATATAGTTCTGCAGCCTTATCCAGAAAAAGTCTCTTTTTGTATATGCTACCCAAATTATTATAGGCATCTGCATAATAAGGATTGTACCGTATTACTTCTTGATATTCTTTGATCGCATTATCCAATATGCCTTTCCTTTCATAAGCATTTCCCAGATTATAGTGCGCTTCTATATCTTTGGGGTTGATTTCCAATGTCTTTTTGTACTCTAACTCGGCATATTCATAGTGGCCATTAGCGCTATGCACTACCCCGATATTATGATGTGCTCTGGCGCTGTTAGGTTCGCGAATAGCGGTTGAATACCACAAAGCGAGTTCGTCACGCCATGTTCCGTTCCGATGAATACACATAACACCTAAGGTAAAAATAACAATTGTAAAACATATCGCTGCTAAGGGTTTTTTGAAGTTAAATTTTTGAACCAAAATACCGATAATTCCAGAGAATCCCATAATAGGGATATAGAGGTATCGCTCTGCCATAATATTTCCTATAGGAATGATATTCGATACGGGCAGAAGCGTAATGAAAAACCACGAAATAAAGAACCAGTACTGTTTGCTGTTTTTGCACAGGCGAATGGTAATGATGATTACCGTCGTTACTAAAAGTACGGAAATTATAAAAGAGATGATGCCCGTTGTTATAGGTGGAACCACATAGTCTGCATTGAGATTGAAGGGAAGAAACAAGAGCTTTAGGTACGATGCAAGGACTTTAATTATGACAAATAAACTTTGCCTGGTTTGATCTAACTTGATGTATACATGCCGAAATACCACGAACTGAATAAAGAGATAAAAGACGGCGACTGAAAAGTATCCGATATAAACACTTTTTAATTTTTTTATAAACGCTTGCTGTGGTTTACCCGACTGCAAATAGAAAATATCGAATAATATCAACAGGATGGGGAATGTAATCGCCATCTCTTTTGAGAATAGAGCCAGGAGATACGAGAATAAAGAACCCAGGTAATAGAGTAAGAATTTGCTTCTGTGAAGAAATGTTGTGTTAATTTTTAGGTACAAAATAAAGGCAATTAAAAAAAAGAGTGCAGCAAGGACATCCTCGCGGTAGCTGATAGTATTTACAGTTTCTGTGAGAATTGGATGGGCGGTAAATAATAATGTTGAGATAAAGGCCAGCGTGTTTGATTTTGTGACTCGTTTAAGAAAAAGATAGAATAGTAAGGTATTTGCCGTATGAAGAAGGAGGTTGGTGAGGTGAAATCCCGTGGGATTTAAACCCCAGAGGGAATAATCGATAAAATATGTTAGTGTGACAAAAGGACGATAGCTCAACTCCCCGGAGAGTATGAAGTAATTAAATGAAAAGAGGGTGTGAAAATTCTTCCAGTTTTTAATAAGGGTATTCTTGACAATAGTTACAGAGTCGTCGTATACAAAGGCATTGCCCAATGTATTACAAAAAACAATACCCGATATTACCGACAGGATAATATAAGGGGCTATGCCATTAAAATACTTGCTCATGATTATAAATTTCTAATTTGTAATGAATTATTTTATGAACGATTAAGACATTTATTCTGCAGATGACAATTTGTTTATGGTTTTCTTCATTTCTTCTGCTTGTTTGTGCTTGGGGTTGAGTCGTAAGGCCTCCTTTATATGGTGTAATGCCTTTTCTTTATCATGAAAATGATCCAGATATACAACGCCCAGGCTGATGTGGACATCGGCATTTGTTGGGTCTAATTGACAAGCCTCCAGAAGTTTGTTGTAAGCTTCGTTTATTTGTCCCTTTTTAAAGTAAACTACGGCTATGTTATAATGTGCAAGGGCAAAATCCCTTCGTATTTTTACCGCCTTTTCTATTTCAGAGAGAGCCTCGTCCAGCTTTCCCATGTCAATTAAGGCGCTCCCCAGGTTGTTGTGGGCGTCTGCATAGTAGGGATTAAACTTTAACGCCTCAATATACTCTTTGACTGCTTCATTGAGCATGCCTTTTCTTTTGTAAAGGATGCCCAGATTGTTATGTGCCTCAGGGTACTGATTCCTTAATTGGATTGCAACCTTGAGTTCTTCTATTGCCGCATCGCTGAAACCCTTCAATGAATATGCAGCGCCCAGATTGCAATGTGCCTTGGGTTGATTATACCGTATTCTAATGGAATCTTTAAACGCCTGAATAGCTGCGTCATTCAGCCCTTTGTGGTAGTAAAAAAATCCCAGGTCGTTATATATCCTGAAACTCGCCGGTGAACGGCGGATGGTCTCTGTGCTAAAGGTAAATTCATTTAACCATATCCTGTTCCTGCTCACCGTACCCCATACAAATAAGGGGCAAACTACGGCGAGCAATCCTATACGAAATAGTTTATAGATGTCATGCTCTGAAATTCTTTGAGTCAATATTGAACCTAGGAGCATCGTAAGTCCTATACCCGGAATATAGAGGTATCGTTCGGCCATGATATTATTTATCGGGATAATATTTAATACAGGCAGGAGGGTAACAAAAAACCAGATGACCGAAAAAGTCCATATCCCTGAAAGGCGGCATTTTTTAACTAAGAGGATAGCCGTAATTGTCAATAGAATAGCACTTACAATAAAAGCGCCGTCAGCAGGAGAAAAGGTAAGGGGCGTAACATAATCAGCGTTGAGAGGCGCTGGAATGACCAGCAGCTTTAGATAATAACCAATCACCTTTGTCATCATGATAAAATTTACAAAGACGCTGTTGCCTGGATACGCAACCCATTCCCCGGGATTATGAATCAAATAGAATCGTAAAATCAGATAAAAACCACCCATAACAACATAACCTGCATAATTTACTGTAAGATGTCTTATAAGATTCTGGCGGTTTGGAATAGGGTCTCTTTTAAAGATGAAATCGTAAGAGAAGATCAATAAGGGAAGCACAATTGCAGTTTCTTTCGACACCATGGCTAAAAGATACGCAAGTAACGAAAGCGGATGCTGGATAATGAAAGACCTTCTGGTAGGATTTTGGCTGTATTTAACAAACAGAATGAAGGCCACAAGCAGAAAAGAGGCGGATAAAAGGTCTTCCCGGTAGCTAACGGCATTTACAGCCTCTGCAAAAATGGGATGTACCGAAAAAAACAGACAGGAGATGAAGGCTGTTATACGATTCTTGAAGAGGCAGTATGCTGTAAAATAGACCAGGTACACATTAATGGTGTGGATGATTAAATTGGTCAGATGATAGCCCCATGGTCGTAATTGCCAGATGGCGTAATCCACAAAATAGGAGAGGGTAACGACAGGCCGGTACGTCAGTTCGTTGGAAATTACAAAATATTTCTGATTGAAAAATGCGGAAAGGTATCTCCATTCCCGGATGAAATGGTTGTTGGTTACCGTAAGGTAATCGTCGTAAACAAAGGTATTTCCCAGGGAATTCAGATAAATCAGAACGGGTAATATTGTAATAAGTGAGAATAGTATATAATGAGTCTTCTTGTTCAACGTCTTTGAATTTTAAAAAAATAAGAATTTACCACAGAGAAATAAATGTAGGGGTAATTCATGAATTACCCCCTACAAGTTGTGTTCAAATATTGTAAGATTGGGTTGAGGCACGAAACCCAACAAACTATTGCTATTCATTTAACCTTTACCGTTATTTTCTTTTCCAAACTATTTACTGAAAAAGTAATCTTTGCTTTACCCTTTTTGATACCCGTAATGGTAAATGCAGCATCGCCGTTTTCGTTGGTATTTACACTTTCTTCAGAAACAGAGACCTTCTTCGCGCCGGATTTATCTATTTTTACATTCACTGTTGCGCCTTCTACCAGACAATCGCCATCTCCTTTCACGGTGACAACTATAGCCTTACTCTTACCCACCTTAATCTCCGGCTTGCCCGGAGATACTAATATCGTCTTTGCCTCACACCCCGGATTTGTGGCATACTTGAGGTCTCCGTTAGTCCAATCATAATAGCTGATGTGAGCCGCGCCAGAGGCGTCAATTCCAATGGAGGAATACTCACCCACATCACCAGCGCTGTCCACAGTTGTCGTTGTCCATGTTCCGGAGATATTCGTTGCATACTTGAGGTCGTAGTTGGTATTGTCGTAATAGCTGATATGAGCCTTATCTGACGTATCAAGCGCTATGGATGCATCCCATCCCACATTTTCATTAGTATCCACGGTTGTCGTCGTCCATGTCCCGGAGGTATTCGTCGCATACTTGAGGTCGGCATTCGTATCGTCATAATAACTGATGTGGGCATTGCCAGACGCATCGAGTGCCAGGGAGGAATTTAAGCCTACGTCTCCGTCGCTGTCTATAATTGTAATTACCCATGAGCCGGAATCATTAGCAGCATACTTGAGGTCAGCATTGGTACTATCATAATAACTGATGTGTGCCGTGCCTGATGTGCTAAGAGCCAGGGAAGCATATTCGCCAACATCCCCATCGCTATCCACAATTGTCGTTACCCACGCACCAGAGGCGTTGGTTGCATACTTGAGGTCGCCATTCGCAACATCGTAATAACCGATGTATACCTTGCCTGAGGTATCGAGTTTTATGGAGGTATACTCGCCTATATCTCCATCACTGTCTACCGTTGTCGTTACCCACGAGCCGGAGGCATTGGTGGCATACTTGAGGTCTCCATTAGTAATATCGTAATAGCTGATGTGTACCTTGCCTGAGGTATCAACTGTTATGGAAGTATACAAGCCCGTCAATCCGTCACTGTCAACGGTTGTCGTTGCCCACGAGCCGGATGCATTGGTGGCATATTTGAGGTCGCCATTAATACCATCATAATAGCTGATATGCGCCGTGCCTGATGTATCGAGCGCAATGGAGGAATACTCGCCTAAATCCCCGCCGCTGTCAACTATGGTTGTTGTCCATGAGCCGGAGGCATTGGTGGCATACTTGAGGTCTCCATTGCCCCAATCGTAGTAGCTGACGTGTAACTTGTCTTGGGTGTCGACTGCCAGGGAAGTAAATAAGCCTGTCAATCCATCGCTATCAATGGTTGATGTCGTCCATGAGCCTGAGGTATTGGTGGCATATTTGAGGGCTTCGTTGGTATGATCAAAATAACTGACGTATAACGTGCCTGAGGTGTCAAGCGCAATGGAGGTATAATAGCCTACCTCTCCATCACTGTCTACCGTTGTCGTTACCCACGAGCCAGAGGCATTGGTGGCATACTTGAGGTCTCCATTAGTAGCATCAAAATAGCTGATGCTTGCATTGCCTGATGTATCAAGTGCCAGGGAGGTATGCCTGCCAACGTCTCCAGTGCTGTCTACGGTTGTCGTTACCCATGAGCCGGATGTATTGGTGGCATACTTGAGGTCTTCGTTGGTAATATCATAATAGCTGATGTGTATCTTGCCTGATGTATCAAGCGCTAAGGAGGTATACCAGCCTACTATTTCACCACTATCCACGGTCGTCGTTACCCACGAACCGGAGGCATTGGTGGCATATTTAAGGTCTCTGTTGGTAACATCATAATAACTGATGTGTAACTTGCCAGATGCATCAAGCGCTATGGAGGTATCCCACCCTCCATCACTGTCCACCACAGTCGTCACCCATGAACCTGTGGCATTTGTGGCATACTTGAGGTCTCCATTCGTATCGTCGAAATAGCTGATATGTATCTTGCCTGCGTTGTCGACTACAATGGATGGATATTCGCCTACTCCATACGATGAATCCACCGTCTCATTGCGCCAGGCACTGCCGTCATAATATGCATAGTAAAGATTTTTACCGCCATAGGCAAGATGTGGATTGCCACCCGTATCAACGGCGATTGCCCTTGAATAAAAATCATGGAAATATTTTGGCGTGACGTCCACACGCTCCGTCTTCCATGTATCCGCTGAACCGTTTGTAACGGTCAAAATAAAAATAAAGCTGACAATGACTAAAAACAGGCTTGGCAAGCGTTTTGTATTAATCATAATTTTCCCCCTATTTTGGTTCAATCGAGGACGATTGAACCAGCAAAGAACCGGCAAAGAGGGTTTGGCATGACACCATGTGGTTAACAGGTCTTTCCAACCCATATACAATTTCAAAATATTAACCCATACACTATCTTCCAGTTTCCGTGTTTTTCGTGTAATTTCCGTGGTGGATTGCAGTAAAAATAGATACAGGAATCAGAATCACCATGCTGGTCAGGGTTATAATCATGCCGATGGTAAAGGATTTCGGTTCGTAAACAAACTTTACAATGTGATCGCCTTTTTCCAGGAAGACCGACCTCATGACATAGTTGGTCTTCAAAACCTTGATCTTCTTCCCATCAACATAAGCATTCCAGCCTGGATAAAACGTATCACCAAGGACGAGATATCCATCATCCGACAAAGTTGCTTTTATTGTAACTTTATTTGATGAATATTCAAGAAAAGTTGGGACTGGTTCCTGTTGTATGCTGAGATGGTCTACGTTTTTTACCAGCATGGATGGCTCTTCCAGAATTATATATTTTAAGGGGTTAAATTCACGGCTGATGATTTCTTTAAATATGGCGTCTCTTCCCTGTAAAGTTTTCGATGCATGAACGATAAATGCGCGTGGTAATGCCATTGTATTTTTTAAAAGGGTGTACTTTGGATTTTTAGATACCAGTTTAATAGCAGGGTGATATTCTATGCCCCCTCCAGGAGAGATGAAGATATATTTTAAATTGAGCAGATTGGTTAACTTTGAGATATGAGTTACCTCCATAAGAATGCGCAGGTCATCTAACGATTTACCCTCAGACAGGTTCATAAATTCACTGTATTCTTTAATGACGTTTGCTTCGTATCCCCCAACATTGGCAATGTTGTGAACCATACTATGGTTTGGACCGGCATATCCTGCAGTAGTAATACGGAATGGCTCCGGGTCGTTTTTTAACAAATCGAGCGTTTCTTCATCCCACATGTACTTTTTGGAGTCAAATGTTACGATATACTGATTTCCAAAAAACCAAAGGTCTCCCATTATTAGAGCCACTGAAACAAGAACTAAGATATGCCTTTTTGAACTTTTCTTAATCCACAAACTTACAATAAGTAAACTCAATATCGAAAGTATTATGAATTTTACAGCGCCCGTTGCAGCAACATTAAACGTCGCGCCTAAAAATTCTGGATTTTTTAAATTTTCCAGATTGGATAGTGAAGCCTTTGGATCGCCCAGTAAATAAACCTTGTTGATTATATAATGCCATTTTTCAAACCCTATTCTGAATAAAAAGAAAATCAAGAGAAACAGACTTAACGCAGAAATAATGCCTGTTACAAAACGGAGAAACGTTGATGACGTTTTTTTACTTATGATATTATTTCTCAAATATTCTGCGCCAACACCTGAGAGGACAGATAGGGAAAAGGCTACTATGAATATAAATTTTGAGTTCCCACGAAACAGGTTAAATCCGGGTATAAAATGGTAAAGAATTTTGAAAAGCGGCGTGAATTTCCCCAGCGCAAGAAGAGAAGATATTAAAGCCGTAATAAGGAAAACCTTTGTGAATTTATTTCTATAGTAAAACGAGGCAAGCGCGCAGAATATGAGGGGAAGAATTCCAACGTACAAAGACATTTCCCATAGTAAATAACGTCCCCAGTACGGTGTTTTTAGCAAATTGCCAAAAAATTCAGGAATAAATAATGTGATGAAATTTTCAGGCGGAAAAGAAAAGTGACCTACCCACTCGTATGAAAGCGTATGACGGACAGAGTGTTTAGTCAGCTCAAATGCAGGCAATAATTGAATGGCAGAAAGTAAAAATCCTGTAATATATATAATCAAAAACCCCGATATACGATACCCAGCAGATTTCCAATCCCGATGATTATTAAATTCCTGGATAATGCGTATGGTAAAGTACACAAATACAGCAATGGCAGTGTAAAAAGAATATTGAGGCTGGCCCGCTAATATATTACATGCAACTGTGACCCCACCCAGGAGCGCATATAAAAAATTATTTGTACAAATGAATATCTCTGAAAATAAAAGAATAAGGGGTAGCCACATTATTGCACAGAGAATTGTTAGGTGTCCTGCATATACGTGAAGTATTTGAGGCGCACAGAACATGAATATAAGAGCTGAAATCATACAGCTTGAGCGGGAGAGTCTGTCTGAATACAATTGCGGATTTTGGACTGCGGATTGCGGATTTAACTTTATAAATCTAAGATAGAGATAGGTAAATACTCCCGATAAGAAGACATGCAGGATGATACTGTAATTAATGGCCGTATGAATAGGTAATATAAGAAATATCAGATTGAGAGGATAAAATATGGCGGATTGCATTCCTGCAATAAAGGGTATTCCACAGCAAGCGTAAGGATTCCAGAGAGGGAGTATTCCCTTTGACAGGGTATTAAAGCCAAAATATCTCCAGCAAAAATATTGGTTGCGCATATCATTATTTTTATCTCCTAGGACATGATAATCCGCAGGAATAACAACAGTGTAGAAATATGCGAGGGAGAGAAGGAATAGAATTAGTACAGCAAGCCAATCGTTTTTTGACCAAATTTTTGCGTGCCTTGAAATTGTATTTAGAGTATAAGTTTGGTTATTATCGGAATGATTAATCATTATGTAGATTTGAGATGCAAGACATACTTCATGTTGTATTCAACGAGTAAAATATCTGACGATGTGAATATGTGAGCTTTGTTTCCAATGTCTTCTAATCTTTATTAACTTCTGGTTTTTTACAATAAGAGTTCTTGTTATAAAATATAGATACAGGAATCAGAATCACCATGCTGGTAAGGCTAATAACCATGCCGATGGTAAAGGATTTCGGTTCGTAAACAAACTTTATAATGTGATCACCTTTTCCCAGGAAGACTGATCTCATGACATAGTTGGTCTTCAAAACCTTGCTCTGCTTCCCATCAACATAAGCATTCCAGCCTGGATAAAACGTATCGCCCAGGACAAGATACCCATCGTCTAGCAGAGTTGCCTTTATTGTAACTCTATTTGGTGAGTATTCAATAATTGTCGGGCTGGGTTCTTGCTGATAATTCTCGCTGCCTATATTCCTTGTGAGACCGGATGGTTCTTCCAGAATAATGCATTTTAACGGATTAAATTCACTGCTGGCGAGTTCTTTAAATATAGCATCCCTTCCATGGATAGTTTTTGCCTCATGGGCAACAAAGGTGCGCGGTATCGCCTGTGTATTATCAAAAAGGGCATACTTCGAGTTATGAAAGACCGGTTTGATAGTCGGGTGTTCTATCCTTACATTAGCTGGAAGGAGTAAGTATTTTAAATTAAGCAGATTGGTCAGTTTTGAGATTTGCCTAACCTCCATAACAATGTTTGGTGTGTCTAAGGGTTTACCGTCCGAGAGGTTTATAAATTCACTGTATTCTTTAATGACATTTGCATCGTATCCACCAATATTCGAGATGTCGTGAGCCATGCCCTGGTTTAGCTCAAAATGACCGACGGTCGTGATGCGAGACGTCACAGGGTTGTCTTTCATGATGCTTGTCATTTCCTTGTCCCAAAAACATTGTCTGGAATCAAAGGTTACCATATAATGGTTTCCGAAAAACCAGAGGTCTCCCAATATAAGGGCAAGGGTGATGGGGATTATAATTTGCCTTTTTAGCCTGCCGTTAATCCATAAACCAATGACAAGTAAGCTTAATATCATGAGGACTATGAATTTTGCGGCATTGTTTGTGGCTATAGCAAATGTTGCACGGAGAAACCCGGGGTCTTTCAAGTCGGGCAATGTGGTGTATCGGTCACCCAGTAAATAAATTTTGTTTATGATGCCATGCCATGACCCGTAACCTGTCCTGAAGAGAAAGAAGATAATAATGAACAGGCTTATCGCAGCGGTTATACCGATTGTAATATACAGAAAGGCAGGCAGTTTTTTCTTTTTTGAATCAAGGTGGAAAGGATTTTTATTTACTATAGTATTTCGCAGGTATTCAAAACCAAACCCTGAAAGCACCGAAAGAGAAAAAGCCACGATAAATATAAATTTGGAGTTCCCCCGAAACATGTTAAATCCAGGGACAACAGAGTAAAGGATTTTAAAGAGGGGTGTGAACTTGCCCAGCGCCAGGATTATGGTGATTAATGCCATAATGAGAAAGGTCTTCGTGAATGTATTTCTATTATAAAATGAGGCAATTGTGCATAACATCAAGGGAAGGATACCAACATAGAGGGACATCTCCCAGAGGTAATATCGCCCCCAGTAAGGGGTTTTCAGTGAATTCCCAAAGAATTCAGGAATGAAAAGGGTGATAAAATTTTCTGGCGCAAAGGAGAACTGACCAACCCATTCGTAAGAAAGCGTTTGCCGGGTGGAATGTTTAATCATTTCGAAGGCAGGCAGTAATTGAATAGCTGTAAGCAAGATGCCTATCGTGTATATAATGAATACCCCCGATGCGTGATAACCGACATATTTCCAATCCCTGTGTTCCCGGAATTCCTGAATTATACGAATGATAAAGTATGCAACAACGGAAATGGCAGTATAAAAAAAGTATTGAGGATGACCCGCCAATATGTTAAATGCAACTGCGACTCCTCCAAAAAATGCATATAAAAAATTTCTGTTACGGATAAACAACTCTGAGAATAAAAGAATGAGGGGCAGCCATATCATCGTACACAAATTGGGAAGATGTCCCGGATAGACATGAAATATCTGTGGCGCACAAAACATAAATATAATGGATGAAACCAGACAGCTCGAACGTGAAAGTGTGTCTGAGTACAATTTCGGATTTCGGACTTCGTCGTGAGCGCTCAGTCGAACGATTTCGGGTTTCGGATTTAACTTTACAAACCGGAGATAAAGATAGGTGAATACACCCGACAAAAAAATATGCAGGATGATGCTATAATTAATGGCTACGTGAATAGGGAATATAAGATAGATCAGATTGAGCGGATAAAATATGGCGGATTGCAATCCACCAACGAAGGGTGATCCGCTATATATATATGGATTCCAGAGGGGGATGATACCTTTCGCCAGGGTATTAAAACCAAAGTATCTCCAGTAAAAGAGCTGATGCCTGGTGTCCGTGTTCTGGTCGCTCAGTACTCTCGAACCGTCAGGGATAACGACGTTATAGAAGTACGCCAGTGTAAGGAGAAATAAGGTTAGTACGGCGAACCAATCATATTTAGACCATGACTTTGTTGGTTCTGAAATTGAACTTGAGTGGAAGTATGATGTATTATCATGTAAATTGCAGGCCATTCTCTTGTGCTCTTTGTATTCCTATGGAATGGGTAATTTTCGAATACGAAGAGCAGCGTCTTCTAATACCACAATTGCACCCTCCAGCAACGGTTTTTCGATTTCCGACCATACATCCATAATCCGAACAAACAAGTTATCTGGGTGAGTATTGCGAAGTCGAACAATAATAACAGAAGGTGATAATTTACCAGAAAAAGCCAGTAAATTACTATAGTCTAGATCGTGTGTTATGATAATTTCTTGATTTCTTCTGGCATCATCCACAATTATTGTATCACTTGCTTTAGCCATCCCGATATCGCCCAAATGACGGTAACTGTGACCTTTTGTTATGAGTCGTCTGCCAAGGTTGCGTGATACATTCATGTTTAATAAAAATTTCATTTAGTAGCCACTGCTTCTAGAGGTACGACCCTTTCTTCCATAACCCAGGCGGCATAACCCAGTGCCTGATAAATATCCTCCTTCTCTAATTCAGGCCATTCTTTAAGAATATCGTCCACAGTTATTCCAGAACTAAGATAATTAAGAACAGAAGCAACGGGCATTCTCAATCCACGAATGCAGGGTTTCCCAAAACATTTTGCTGGATCCAGGGTAATCCTATTGAATTTATAATGGTGTATTTCCATACTTGTTTGTAATATGTTAAGATTTGGATAAAAGCGATAAAAATCAGTTTACTCTTTTAATAAACCATTTCAAGTAAAATATGCAAAACAAAAGAGCGCTTATCCCGATTTTTCTGTGTATTGCTGCCATTGGCTGCTATGCGACTATTGCCCAGGTGATGTTGATTCGTGAGTTCCTGAATATTTTTTATGGCAATGAGTTGTGCCTGGGTATCGTATTTGGCGCATGGTTTCTTGGCATTGCGACCGGCGCATTTGCCGGTGCAAAGATCGAGTATACCTTTAAACACGCGTTCACTGTTTTTGTGATTACGTTGATGGCTATGTGTTTTGTATTACCCGTGCAAATTGTTTTTGTGCGTGGTGTACGCGGTCTTTTGAGTGTCGGAGTTGGCGAATACATTTCTATCCTGCCATTACTGCTCACATCCATCGGACTGATCCTCCCTTTTAGCTTTATCGTCGGATTCATCTTTCCGTTCTCATCAAAGATTATATCAGGAGCTACCCGCGATGCCGCTGTGGACATTGGAGTCGTTTACATCATAGAATCCATGGGCAGTCTCTTTGGAGGGATCGTATTTTCATTTTTCCTGGTCTCAAGATTCCATTCATTTAAAATTATCACACTGCTGAATACAGGATTGTTTATCCTTTTAACCTTTTTGCTTTTCAATTTTCACAGAAAGGGACAAGTCTATTCCAGCGGAGAAGAGGATAAAAAGACAAAAATGGTTTTGGGCTTTATTTCTCTCGGTTTAGCGTCGGTTATGATTGTAGTTTGGCTTTCACCCATTCCAGACAGGGTTGAGGTATTTTCCTCAAAAATGCGGTGGAAGACATTAAATCCTCACATTGAACTGATGACCTCAGCGGACTCAAAATATCAGCATATTGATATAGGCAGACAGGCCGAACAATACAGCATTTATCTCAATGGGCAATACGCCTCCGCCTTTCCCAATGAATACGAATACGCCCAGATTGCCCATCTGGTAATGACCCAGCATCCATCGCCAAAACACGTGCTCCTGATTGGTTCGGGATTGGGCGGACTCATTTCAGAAATGATCCGGCACCCTATAGAATCGTTGGATTACGTGGAAATTGATCAACGGCTCTTGCAAATATCTGACAAGTATCTTTCCTCTTCGGATAGGCAGGCGCTTTCAGACAGACGGGTAACGATAATTCATCAGGACGGTCGTTATTACGTAAAAAATTCTCTGAAAAGACAGTACTATGACATCATTCTGGTAAATACACCCGACCCCTCAACGGCCTTCCTCAACCGTTTCTATACCTTGGAATTTTTTAGAGAGGCCCAGAAAATTTTAAAGTCCGATGGTGTTTTGATCGCTTCGGTTAGCTCGGCGGTTACCTATATCGGGAAGGAAGTCGGGAGTTATACGGGTTCTCTTTATCGTACCTTGCATGAGACCTTTCGAAATGTATTGGTGACACCGGGTCAGACCAACTCCTACTTTGCATGCAATAAAGACGGTGTCATTACCCTGAACATTGAAACGCTCATGGAACGGTATCGAAAATCTCAGGTAAAATCCGATTACTTCACCGAATATCTCTTTTATACCCTGCTTCAGCCGGAGCAGGTTAAATTCATCGAAAATCAACTGAGCCAGAGAAAGGATTTGCTTGTCAATACTGATGCAAGACCCGTTACCTATTTTTTGAACCTTGTATTATGGGATTCCCTTGCCGGTGGGCGCTCACATGGATTATTTCATGGTTTAAAAGATGTGAAATTACAATGGTTCCTCATCCCAATTGTGATTGCACTTGCAGGCAGGATAATTTATGTGAAATTCAAAATAAATCAACCTGAGTCTGTTGAAGAATTTAACCCTTATTACACCAAACAACTAAAGACTAATTGCCTCATTGCCCTGGCCACAACGGGGTTTACCGGTATTGCCCTGGAAATCGTGCTCCTCTATGCCTTCCAAAATATCTATGGCTACATCTATGAAAGAGTGGGTGTTATTGTTGCCGTATTTATGGTGGGACTTGCGGTAGGAGGATACTTTATGAATCAAATTATTAAGAAAACCCGAAATCGTTCGACTGAGCGCTCACGACGAAGTCCGAAATCAGAAATCCCAAATCACTGCTTGCCGCCAACAGACGTTGATTCCTACCTGTGGATAAATCTCCTGATGGTCTTTGAAGGGGTTGTTGTATTATTTGCCATTATTTTGCCGTTTATAATTTATGTATTATCTTTTTACTCAGTTGCAGCAGAGGTTGGGTTGACCTGTTTCATTGGTATCGCAGGGGTATTGACAGGACTGGTATTCCCTTTGGTCAATAAGATATTTATGCAAAGCAGCAAAGATATGGCAGTATCCGCAGGGATAACATACAGCGCCGATCACATCGGTGCCATTTTAGGGGCGATATTTACCGGAGTAATCCTTGTACCGCTTCTTGGTGTATTCGGAATGTGCCTGATCCTGTCCGCACTCAAGATATCGAGTTTAGTTTTGATAGCTTTTTCAGTTTTGTGTCGCAAAAGACCAAATTACCGGTGTAAAGGTACAAGTTCTTTAGCGTGAATATTGAGCTAAAACGCTTGACTTAACCAGTATAATGGTTAGAATAACCTTGTATTTAACCAGCAGGATGGTCATATATGTTAACAGACGCCAAGATATTCGAAATATTAACAAAATGGAACTTCTGGGAGAAGTCGTCCATAGATGCCGGATTTCCCCGTGAAATCACCGGAGATATTCTTGCCTATATAGACGGTACTGAGATAATCGCACTGAAAGGGGTGAGGAGATCGGGGAAATCTACCATAATGTTCCAGATGGTGAATTCCCTTCTTGCAAAAGGTGTACAATCAAAAGAGATACTTTATGTAAATTTTGAAGAACCTCTTTTTGTTGAATATAAAGGAAGAAACGTTCTTGAAAGGCTTTATAAGGTCTATAAAGAACAGGTAAATCCACGAAAATTTTCTTATCTCTTTCTGGATGAGATACAGGAAGCGCCTGCATGGGAGAAATGGGTCAGGGCAAAGACCGAACTTAAAGAGGCTAAGATAGTCATTACAGGTTCGTCTTCAAAACTCCTCAGTACGGAGTTCTCGACATTGCTTACCGGCAGAAACGTCTCGTTTACCGTATATCCATTAAGCTTCAGGGAATTTCTGCAATTTAAGGGCGTCAGGAACACCTCAGACAATGTTATCCTCGCAAAGAACAAATCCTTAATAAAGAATTTTTTGGGGGAATACATGCAGTTTGGAGGATTCCCTGAAATTGTATTAAAAGAAACGCCGGAAATGAAAGAGAAGCTCCTGAAACAATATTTTGAAGACATCCTCTATCGTGACGTTGTATGGAGATACAAAATAAGAGATATTGCCACCCTTAAAAATATTGCGCTCCTGTATATGACAAACATCTCAAATCTTTCTTCTTACAATAAGATAAAGAACACCCTCGATGTGCCGCTTGATGTTGTAAGAAACTATTCCAGCTACCTGAGCGAGACTTATCTGGTAAAGGAAGTCATGAAGCATTCATTTAAGGTAAGGGAGCAGCTAAGAAATCCGAAAAAGGTTTACGCAATTGATACCGGATTGAGAAACGCCGTGTCTTACAGGTTTTCAGAAGACCTGGGAAGGATAGCGGAAAATATTGTATTTTTGACTCTATTACGGCGGGACAAAGACATTTACTATTATAAAAACCATGGGGAAGTTGATTTTCTGGTCAGAAAAGGAGTAAACGTTGAAAACCTGATGCAGGTTTGTATGACTAATATTGAAAATAATAAGGCTATCGAAAGGGAATTAAACTCAATCGAAGAGGGAATGTCGCAATTCAAAATTTCAAACGGCGTTATTATCACAGAGGACTGGGAAGAAAATATTAAATGTAAAAAAGGCAGGGTTACGGCAGTCCCTCTTTGGAAATGGTTAATTTCCTGATAAAATCAGGCAGTTGGCTACCTTTCTGCTGCGTTTCGTTAACTAAAAATAAAATCTGGAGGTTAGTATGCATTATTTACAACGGGAGCAAGAAAAAATATTCGCAGCATGTTTATTTAATCCTCAATTGCGCGTTTCGCCAAGCCAGAGAAATACCGAAGGAAATTTCCTTATTACTCAGGCACAATTTGAGAAATTCGTTGAAGACGGTGGTTAGGGATGTGTATTGCACTTATCGCCGTTGGTACGGTCCGGACGACGGGAACAACCTCATTGGTTTTCGTGTGGTGGTGTCCCCATTTGTCTCTGGTCTCTGATACCTCCGAACTCTGTAACTCTGATTTCGAACTGCAGGAATAAGGGAAAGAACCATAATTTAATGTGGAGAATAGATAAAACATGAAAAAGATAATTGCGATTATAATGATATCCATCTTGATGGGATGCCTATTTTGTTACGCTGAAAACCAAAACGATCCGATGCTGCCCTTGTTCAAAGAAACGCAGCAAGCCGCAGTATTCTATCTGGATAACGGTATGGAAGTTATTCTCGTTGAAAATCACGCCAATCCAATGATCGCTGCGGTTACTATCGTCAGGACCGGCAGCCGGAATGAAGACGAGGCCAGCAACGGGTCTGCCCATTTTCTCGAACACCTCTTGTTCAACGGCACAAAGACACGCACACAGAAACAGCTTTACGATGAGATGGATTTTTACGGCGGCTACAATAACGCCCATACCGGGCCTGATTATACCAATTACATGATCCTCATGCCGAAGGAGTATATCGCTCAGGGGATGGATATTCAGGCGGATATGATCTTCAATTCTACCCTGCCTGATGAAAAGTTTGAGAAGGAACGCGGTATCGTTATAGAAGAAATTGGAAAGGGCGCTGACCGGCCAGAACATCAGGTAAGCAATCACTTCCTGAAAGTATTTTACGCTGGCACGCCGTACGAACGCCCCGTGCTTGGGACGGTTTCCACCATCACACATCTGAAACGAGAACGTGTATGGGATTATTACAAGACCTGGTATGTGCCGAATAATATGACTTTAATGGTCATAGGTGATTTTTCAACCCAGGAAATGGTAAAATTGGTTAAAGAAAAGTATGGGACATATCCGGCAGGGCAAATACCTGAGCACCGAACCATAAAACTGAATCCGCCTGAAAGATTACGCATTATCAAGGCAAACGGTATGGGTAAATTCCCCAGAGACCGCCAATATCTAACCATGGGTTACCTGTTGCCGCCACCAGTTTCTGATGATTTTCAGTCGCTGGTATTGCTGTCCGAATTCCTAGGCGGCAGAGATAATTCTGTCCTGAAAACGTTATTCACGCAGGAACAAAACAAAGACCTTCTTATTGATATTGGTACAAGCGTAGATTTCAATAGCGACTTTTCTACATTACAAATATCCGCAGAAGTTCCCATAAATATCGATGTAGAACATGTGGTGGAACTGATTACACAAGCGGTACGGGATATGAAGAAAAACTCTGTTCCGGCAAGCGAAGTGCAATCAACGCTGATAGCCAGGGCAACGCATGAGATTTATCTGTTGGAGAGTTTACATTACTACGGCATGATGAAATCCGGTTATCTGGCGGCAGGTGGATATGCCTTCCTTCGTGATTATATGGACGGTTTGATGAAGGTAACGCCGCAATCCATACAGAATGCAGCGGCGCAATATCTAAGCGCTCAGACGCCTGTGGTCACGCTCATGTCTCCCCCGGTCGAGAAAACCGCAGGCGAAACCGCCACCCGATCACCCAACCAATACTCCATGGAAAGGCTGGAAAATGGCCTTACTGTGGTAATAAAAGAAAACCAGGATAGCAGGGTTATAGGAATACACTTGCTGGCAAAGGAACGCAGCCTGAGTGAAGGAAAAGAGAAGTGGGGTTTGACGGAGATATTGCAGAGAACGCTTTCTGAGGGAGGTACGACCGAACACCCCGATAAGGCATTCTCTCAAACATTAGAATCCATGGGCGCTGAATTGAAACTCTATGATGAACCCGGCATCCCGTTTGACGATTATTATCATACTCCACGGTTTGCTTACATGCGTTTAAAACTGGTGGACACCTTTTTTGAGCAGGGATTAAAACTCCTTGCAGAAATGGTAAGACAGCCCAATCTCTCAGAAAAGGCATACAATGAGGCAAAGAAGCAGGTCATGATACTCTCCGAAAACGACACGATGAGCACTCCCAGGGTGGCAGATAGAATATTCTACGATAATTTGTTCAAAAATAATCCCGGTTTCGGCTGGTTGTCCGGCAGGAAAGAACAACTGGAAAAGATTCAACTGGAAGACGTGAAAGCCTTTTATCGTAAGTTTTACAATCCTTCAAACCTTATTCTGGCTGTCTCCGGTAATATTCCCATTGATAAAGCCCTGGTAATGGTAAAGCAAAACTTTGGCGGTGTTTGGGGAGATGCGAACTGGCAGCCGCCCGAATTTACACCGGAATTCAAGGCGCTTGGCACCACAGTCCGAGAAAAACTGGGTAAACAGCAATCATATATCTCTGTGGCAAATACGTGTGATGTGAGTGAGGAAGATCAACCGGCTCTCTACGTAATGGAAACCATCTTTGGTGACAGACTTGCCTTCAACCTGCGTGAAAAGCAAGGTCTTGCCTACACTATCGGCGTTTCCTTCCATAAATACCGGGGTGTTCAGTGGTATCGTATCTCAATGGGCACACGACCGGAAAACATCGATCGAGCCGTTAACGGCATTCGCGATGAAATTCGCTTCATGCGTGAAGCAAAAATCGAAGAAAAAGAGGTGCAAAAGACCATAAATGTTATTTTAGGGCGTCGTGGCATGCGGCGGCTGGATCGGGTGAATCAGGCTTATTACATGAGCATGAAGGCGCTTGACGGCAAAGAAGCGGAAGCGGATGAACAAGAGGCTGAAAAGCTGAAAAAGGTTACGGTGCAGGATGTGGAACGCCTGGCCAAAAAAGTCTTCCAGAACGACAATCATTTGATTGTGATCGTGGAATAGAGAATTTTTTGCCGCGAATCTACACGAAAAGACACGAATAAAAACGTATAAGTTTTGAGCCTCAATTTTAAAAGCGACAAACTATTCCCCTCTATCAAGAGGGGGAAGGGGTGTGTTTTTATACTGTTAGGCAAATAAAATGGTCATTGCGAACGTTGTTTCGGTTCAATCGTGGACGATTGAACCAGCAGAGAACGTGTGAGTTGGAGCACTGAGCAAAGCAAAAGGGAAGTAATCTAATTTTCGTGGTAATTCATGAATATTCGTGGCCAAAACGTTTTTTATATTCTCGCGGAGGAAAAGGAATTGGAAAACAAGACACCGAGACCGGTTTCAATAAAAATAGAGAAGGAACTCCACGTCTGTCCCAATTGCGGGTATGACGATGGTTTCCACACATCATTTGTGCGATTAACAAAAGAAACCTGCAAAATCATCCTCATCTGCCCAAGTTGCCACGCCAGATATGATCCTGGCTGGAAAGTTGAAATACACAGTTCACCGCAAAGGGCGCGAAGAACGCAGAGAAAAAAGACTGTATAATTGTATATGCTGGTTCACCCATTGCAGACTTCGTCGTGAGCGCTCAGTCGAACGATTGAACCAGCAAAGGGGACGAGTAAGAACAAAGGTAAGACTCTCTTCAAGGAGAGAACGTCCGTTTTGCATCTCATCAGCAACAACTTTATCTACTTCATCCATAAACGGACGGATATAAGAAGTTTCTGGTTCTCCCCAGATTATAGGTGTTTGCATTTTTCCCTCCCTTAATGACTCATTGTTGCATAATCTTTAATATTGGCAAGGCATAACGATAGAACTAAGCGGTTTTGAACCGCCGCGAAAAGCGGCGTGTTCAAAATCCGCTTGAGTGATTTGTTAGCAAGCTTTATTTTTTCTTCATAATGGTACTGAATTTAACCATTTATTGTCAAAAGAATCTGATATTTGATTCCATAAGTCTATGGCAAATGATTTCTCAATGGTAATTACAAAAGAGTCCTTATTCCCAATATCTTTTATACCATGGCCAATAATTATGAAATTATTATCCGTGATTATATATCTATCATGTATATCTTTTGCATTATACTGCTTAATGATAGTTTTTGGATGTTCAACTAAAAAATCTTTTATAATCCTTTTTAACGAAGCCATATTTTCATTAGTCTTTAAAGTTAGGAAAGAGACATTGCATGATTTAGGAATTAATTCCAAAACATCAAAAGTTCTAACGCCATAATAGGGGTCGCATATTTTTACTTGTCCTTTCAATCCGTTTAAGAATGATTTTAATTGATTTCTCGCAGTTCGAGGTGTTCCAGCCTGGACATATATAATTTGTAAGTTGTTCGCGGAAAAAATATCTTCAACGCTTCTCCTGCCATGAATTGTAATCTTATATTTTGCTCCATCATCTGTGTTTTTAATTGAAACCTTATTTCCGCAACTTGCCAAAGCTCGAATTAATGCTATTTTCTTCATAGAAATATCAGCGGCTTCGAGACAAGCAATTATTGCTTCTGACGTTAAATATTCTACCTTAAAATTGTCATAGGATATTTGAAGAACGCTTAATGCGATTTTTTGTGGGGAATCAATATCTGCTAGTTTTTCTTTCAAAATGTTGTCCAAATTCTTAAAACCATCTAGAATACTTACTGGCATTTGCTGTCCCTTATCTATTTACATAGACCCAACCATCTTTTTCTTTAATTCTTCCAAGTTCGCTACTTTGGACAAGATTTCGCAAAGGAGTGGATAGTTCGTTCATGGGATAAATATGTCCCTTTTCTTCTAATTTTTTTTGGACTTCATTTATGCTTTTTTTGGTCTTAAAAAAGCCGTCTGTCTTTAACTCTCTGATATATTGTTTTGGACCTGATTTTGCTTTTTTTCTACCTGTTTTATTTGTTTTATACCCTGCTTCATTTTTCGGTTTATCTATTTTTCTGTTTTCCGCTCCGTCCTTATATAAGTGCAAAATTTTGGCAATTTCTTCTGAAGATCCATCTACTTGAATTTTTGTACCATTTGGTAAGTCAATATTAGCCTTTGCCATGATACCCTCCCTTTATGAAATATTTTACTTTTTTCTATGCTAACAACGATTAGATTGATCCGCATAATATGCGGAATACAGGTTTCTTGTCCCTATAACATGCCTTTGATATGACAAATACTATCTTGACAAGCGCTTCATACACTGCCACTTATATTTCTTTGCACTTTTTATCATGTCGTCTTATACGGATCGGCATAAAATCCTCTTGTTCCATTTCATACATCAGCGAAGCCGTAAGCCACTTGTCGCCAGTAAGCTGAGCAAGGACGGAGTGGTAATAAAACAAAAAACGAAGAATGTTGCAAGGTTTTTATTTTTAAAATTAATTATGTAAGAATAATCAACCCAAAATGCCCATGCTTCTTTTCCTGATAATTTGTGTGTTTTTAAGCGCTTATCAAAGGGGTTTTTTCGAAAGACGGCTTCTTTCACCACTTTTTCTTTTTGAAATAATACACCATAGCGATGCCTACACTGGCCATTATGAATAAAACCATCGGACATCCCCAGCGCCACCCAAGCTCAGGCATGTATTTAAAATTCATGTTATAGTTTGAAAATTCATTTCACTGAACTTAAAGTTTCCTGCCATCGTGGTACAAGCGCCGGACATTGAGCCAGTTTCTGCGCTGACTCAGCATCAATTTTACGATTGAGCATGATTGCATTTGCCGTAGCAACAGTCCACTGCGGGAAAGGACGCTCTCTAAGGGTTAAGTCATTTCCCGCTTCGATATATCCCTCCTTCAAAACGCGTAAATACCAGCCAGTCCTTCCTGTCTCTTTAATGCGGATAACAAAATCTTTGATACCCCATCGCCGCTCCAGCTTCCAGCAAGGTTGTCTGGGCTGAGAAACCTGCACAACAGCATCTCCAATCCCGAACATATCTCCAATGCAAACTTCGTCTTCCAGCAGGCCGTATGTTGTGAAGTTTTCGCCAAAGGCGCCGTAAGGCATATCCGGCAGAGGGATCTCCTGTCTCCAGTAAGAGTAATGTTCGGATGGATACACATTGACCGCCTTGTGTATGCCGCCGTGAACCGATAAGTCTGCCTGTGCATCTCCGACAAGGTTAAGTTTCCCCAGCCATACGGAACCGCAAACAGTTGTCTTGAAGATACCCGTTGTCCAGGGTTCTTCGGTCGATTTGGTTTCCGTAGATCCGTTGAGCGTTTTTGTGAGGCCAACCTGGACTGAGAGGATTTTTATTTCTTTCATACGTGTTTATTAAAACATCAACCAATAATAAAAGATGTTGCCATGCTGGTTCAATTTTGTAAATTGAACCAGATATTTTGAACCGGGAAATGGGCTTTAAACTGGTATCGGTCAAGAAAAATGTCAAATGTTTTGGTTCAATCGAGGACGATTGAACCATCAAAAGAATTATACCCTTTGCGGGTTCGGGTTTGTAACCCGAACCTTAACATTTATATAACCAACTTGGTTTTACTGGTTACACCGCACCTGCCTATACGATTATGTCTTGGTTAAATACTCTGCCACCTTGCTTCCCATTCCTGACGTTGAAAGTATTTTATCCTTCGGCGTAGCGGCAGAGGCGATGTCGCCCGTGCGATAGCCATCCTCCAGCACTGCCATGATGGCTTTTTCAACAGCATCCGACTCTTTGCCAAGCCCGAAAGCGTACTTCAGCATCATCGCCCCTGATAAGATTTGTGCAAGCGGGTTTGCCTTGCCCTGTCCTGCAATATCAGGCGCAGAGCCGTGAATGGGTTCGAAAAGCCCAAAGCCCGTTTCTGAAAGGCTGGCACTGGGAAGCATGCCAATGGAGCCGGTAATAGCCGATGCCAGGTCTGACAGGATGTCGCCAAACATGTTTTCCGTAACGATTACATCAAATTGCTTCGGGTTCGTTGCCAGCTGCATGGCCGCATTGTCCACGTACATGTGGTTAAGTTGTATCTGAGGATAATTTTTCTGGACGTAATCAACAACCACCTTCCGCCATAGTTTCGAGCTTTCCAGGACGTTGGCTTTGTCAATTGAGGTTAATTTCTTGCTGCGTTTCATGGATGCCTCGCAGGCCACCTTGGTAATCCTCTGAATCTCCGGCACGGAATAAATCATATAATCTACAGCATACTCTCCCTGAACAGAGCCTTCATTCAAGGCGATAGACTTTACCTTGTTTTTGCCGAAATAAACCCCGCCGGTCAGTTCACGCACAATCAGTATGTCCAGACCACCCTTTAAACGTTCCGACTTCAGGGATGCCGCATCGGCCAGCGGGCCGAAGATTACGGCAGGCCGCAGGTTTGCAAACAAGCCGTAAATAGCCCTCAATGGGAGCAATGCGCCTCGTTCAGGGGTCAGTTCTGCGGGCAGATTTTCCCATTTTGGTCCGCCCACTGCGCCGAAGTAAATGGCGTCTGCGTTGTTGCATATTGCTTTTGTCTCGTCTGGCAGTGGATGGCCATGTTTATCATACGCACATCCGCCTACCAGCGCCTCTTTATATTCAAATGTATGGCCAAAGCTCTTAGCTATGGTATCAAGTACCTTCAGTCCCTCCTTCATGATTTCCGGCCCAATTCCGTCTCCAGCCAGCACAGCAATGCATTTTTTCATGTATTTATCTCCATTCCGTGATCTTAATGATTTGTTAATATTTTTACCGTCGGGGGCGCAGAGAAGTGACGCGTCACCCGTCACCCGTCACCCGTTATTTCTCCGCGACCTTTGCGATTCAGCGGTGATCTTGACTATCACGATTTTACCTTTATTTTTAAGAATAGTCTACCCCATTATTTTTGTTGACAGGATAAGATTTGAGAATTATAGTATTTTAGATATTTATACAATACTATTATTCTAATATTTCTTTTATGGCTAAAATACAAAAGAAGGACATAGAAAAAAAGATATACGAATACCATGCGGAGATGTGTAAGGTCTTTTCACATCCGACAAGGCTGGAGATTATCAACACCCTCCGCGAGAACGAAATGAACGTAACTGAGCTTTCCGGCAGGCTTGGCGTTGATATGGGCAATCTCTCTCAGCACCTGGGCATGATGCGTGACCGTCGTATCCTTACCACCAGAAAAGAAGGGAACGTTGTCTATTACCGACTTGCAAACCCTAAGATGTTAAACGCCTTTGATATTCTCAGAGAAATCCTCATAGAACAAATTAAAAGGGACGGAATCCTTATTGATGCGCTGGGAGAGTAAATCGCTTAGAAATCTTTTGTGATTCCCCTTTAAAAACATGTCCTCCCAAAAGTAATGTCATCGAATTAAGGGGTGTAAGGTTTCCTCAGCAGAGAAAGCCCGAAGGGCTGAAAGAGTATAGCCCAGGGCAACGCCCTGGGGTATGTGATGCAACAACATTTTCAGCCCTGAAGGGGCGAAACTTTTTCTTAATTCAATGACATTGCCTCCCAGAAGTGGGGAGAGAGAATAAAGAGGTGCGTTGTTTTTTCCGAGTAACGAAACAGGCACCGTAGCCGTAACCGCATAACGATAACGGGAGAAATAGTATGCAATTAAAATCCATCGGTTATATTAAAAGTCCTGTAAAACAGCCCGAATTTGGCGGTTGGCAGGATATGATCACAGAAATAGTTATTGATCCCAACTATATAGACGGCCTGGAAGGAATTGACGAATATTCCCATCTCATTATCCTTTATTGGCTGGATAAGGTGGATAAGGTCAAGCTTAAAATGAGACCTCAGGGAAGGAAAGACGTGCCGGAAGTGGGTATATTTGCCTGCCGTTGTCCATGGAGACCCAATCCTATCGGTATGACTACCGTTAAAGTAATTGAAAGAAACGGGAATATACTCAAAGTCAAAGGGTTGGATGTGTTGGATGGCACACCTCTCATTGACATTAAGCCTTTTACCCCTCCGTATGACGCCGTTGAAGGAATGAGATACCCCGATTGGGTAAATAAGCTTGAATATTAACCTCGTTATACAAAAATTGTTTTGGACGCAGATGAAAGCAGACTTCGTCGTGAGCGCTCAGTCGAACGACTGCCAGGATTAAATACAGAAATTAAATGAAAACCGTTAAAAATCACGATGGGTTCATACTATGAAAAAGGCGATTATAATTGGAGCAACTTCCGGAATAGGAAGAGAGTTGGCAAAGATACTCTCCCTGAATAACTACGTCGTTGGAATGGCAGGGAGAAGAACTGAACTATTATCCAATCTGCAGAGAGAAATTTCCGGGTCATATATTAAGAGAATTGATGTCGCTGAATCGGAAGAAGCGATAACTTTCTTAAAAGAGCTTATCCAGGAAATGAGTGGAATGGATATGATCGTTATCAGTTCCGGTATTGGATTTATAAACCCTGAACTTGATTGGAAACAGGAAAAAGAAACAATCGATGTAAATATCTCAGGCTTTGCCGCTATCGCGAATGCTGCTTTTAAATATTTCTCCAATCAAGGTTCGGGGCACATTGTCGGCATCTCTTCTATCGCAGCAATTAGAGGGTCTGGTGAAGCGCCTGCATACAATGCATCCAAGGCTTTTGTATCGAATTATCTTGAAGGATTAAGGCAAAAGGCAAGTAAGTCTGGCATAGCGATTACTGTTACAGAGATACAACCGGGTTTTGTAAATACGGCAATGGCGAAGGGAGAGGGGTTGTTTTGGGTTGCGCCCCCAGAAAAGGCAGCCCATCAAATTTTTAAGGCAATTACTGGCAAGAAGAAACATGCCTATATTACTAAACGATGGCGAAGTATAGCATGGTTGTTAAAAGTTATACCGGGTTGGATATATAATAAATTGTAAGGCGGAGAAAGCGGCTCAAACTTTATTATGTTGTCGTCTTTTAAAATGTCACACATTCAATCACATCCAAATAAACCAGAATTACTCTCTCCGGCAGGCAGTCTGGAGTGCTTTTTTGCCGCCGTTGAAAACGGGGCTGACGCCGTTTATTTCGGTTTAAAGGATTTTAGCGCCCGTGCGAGCGCAGGCAATTTTGCCATCGATGACGCCAGCAAGGCCATTGCCTATGCCCGCAAAAGGTCAGTCAGGGTCTACATCGCCATTAATACCCTGATTAAAACTAATGAACTGGAAAAGGTCGTGGATTATTTAATCGCACTGGACGAACTACAACCTGACGCATTGATTCTCCAGGATTTAGGGCTTCTGTACTTAATACAATCCCAATTCCCTCATTTTCAATTACACGCCAGCACGCAGATGACCATCCACAATCTTGCTGGAGTTAAGCGACTGGAAAGGATGGGGTTTAAACGTGTGGTCTTATCCAGGGAGTTATCTATAGACGAAATTAGAAATATTACCCAAAATACCAACATGGAGATTGAAGTATTTGTGCATGGGGCGTTGTGTTACTCCTATTCGGGATTATGCTTCTTCAGCAGTATGATGGGTGGACGGAGCGGGAATCGCGGCCGCTGCGCACAGCCATGCAGGATGTATTACAACGCCCAGCCAGACGAAGGAGGGTACCTGTTTTCTATGAAAGACCTCTGCACCCTGTCACACATAAAAGAGTTGATGACCGCGTGCATCCGTTCATTCAAGATTGAAGGCCGCATGAAATCGCCAGAGTACGTGGCCGTAGCGACACACACCTACCGGCAGGCAATAGATGGCAAACTAAAAGACGAAGAGGCGGCCATTCATCTTATGAATACGGTGTTTAGCCGGGAGGCAACCCATGCATACCTGTTTGATAAAAGTTATAAACAAGCCGAAAAAAGAATAAATAATAAATGTTCTCGATACCGGGAAGAAGACCACACCTTATCTCCTTGTGAAGGAGGAAATTTGAAGAGCCATTACTTTACCACCCCTTTATCCCCTCCTTGCGAAGGAGGGGAGAGAGGGGAGGTTATAAAATCGCCAGGGTTCCTTCATGATTTTAAACGGTTATCTGGCAATGCACAAATAAAGCCTTCAGACATGGTTAATCCATCATATCCCTCAAATATTGGGTCTTATGCCGGTGAGGTAATAAAATCAGGAAAGGAATACGTCACCATAAGGGCAAATGCCGAAATTGGTGTACGGGATTTGTTGCAGGTTTTTGAAGATAGTTCAGAAGAACCAGCTTTGTTACACGTGAAGAACATCAAGGTCAATGGTAAAAGGGTGTTTGGCATAAAGGTCGGCGATATTGCTATAGTCGATACAGAACGACAGTATAAACAGGGGGCGAAGATATATTTGCTTTCCTCGCAAAAGGTCAAAGAAATGTTTGCGCCAAAAGTGCCGAAAAAATTGGCGACTTCTAAGATACCGGTAGATGTGGAGATTAAAATAACGCCTGATGGCATAGGCATAAAGGGGGATACAAGGCATTCTTCTTTTTCCAGGGATTTTTGTGTAAAACTGGAAAAGGGAATCAACAGGACAACTGATACAGAAAATATAAAGGAATGCTTTGCTCGTCTGGGCGAGACGCCATTTGAACTGGCTGGTATTCATACAGAAATTTCTGAGGGATTATTTGTTCCGCTTAGTGTATTAAATGAGATTCGAAGGGATTATTTCCAAATTTTTTGTGAAGAATGGCGGAAGGATAGAGATTGTAGAAGTGAAGAGATAAAGAAGTGGATGCATGAAAAATGTATTGAATACAGCAGTGCAAGCAGTCAATTGCCTGGCGAAAGTTCCATTTCAGCCTCCATAAATCCCCCTTTAGAAAAGGGGGGAACGGTTCACCCCCACCGAAACCGCCTTCCCTCCCCCTTTCTCCCCCTCAGTGAGGGGGACAGGGAGAGGAAACTACGGGACAATGTGTATTCCCCGCCCCTGGTGGGAGGGGTTAGAGCCTGCCCCGTACCTGATACGGGGGGAGGGGGTAAACTGAAGGAGAACTCAGGGGGAGATGGAATCAGGCGGTCCCTGAAGATAGACAAATTACAGTATTTGAACCGCATTCCTTTAGAGAAGTTTTATAAGATATACATTGTCTTGACAGATGAAACGATTGGAGATCTCCTGGCGCAGCAAAGCCACAATCAAATCCCCCTTAACAAAGGGGGACTTCGTCGTGAGCTCAGTCGAACGATAAGGGGGTTGTTAAATACGTGCATAGAAAATAATGAAAGTATCTTCCCATCGAATGTAAGAGACAAAATCGTCTTCTCTTTGCCCACCATTATGCGAGATACGGGGAACGGATGTATGACGTATGGGTATTTTAAGAAAGTCGTGCAGGAACTGATTTCACAGGGTTTTCGACAATTCCAGATTTCCAATCTTGGCGCTCTGGAACTATTTGATGACGAGGACGTACAGTTGTATGCCGATTATCCTTTGTACTGCCTGAACCCGCTTTCAGCAATAAAACTCAGGGAATTGGGATTTTGCAGGCATACGTTATCTCCTGAAGATGGCAAGGGGAATTTGGAGATGCTGTTTTCTCCAAATTCGGATGTAATTGTTTATCAGGACACCCCGCTTTTTACTTCAGAAACATGTGTTTGGGCGAATATGAAGAAATCGTGTCCAGGAAGGAATCGGTGTGGTTTCAAACAGATAATGCTGGAAAACGAATACGGCGACCAGTTTGTGGCAATAGATGAGAATTGTAAAACAGTGGTTATTGACGAGAGGCCATTCTCAATTGCCCATCTTATTCCGAAACTCATTGAGTCCGGACAAAGGGATTTCAGGATTGATTTATGTTACAGGGATTATTCGCCTGAAATGATTAATGATATCTTTTCTGCCATTCACAAAAAGTGTAAGATTAAAAATTCGCTGGTAGGAAATTTTGAAAGGGGGTTATTGTAGCATTCAAGCCTCAAAAGCAACCACAGATTTCGCAGATTACACAGACATTTTCGGCTGGTTCACTCGTCCACGATTGAATCGAAACGTTTGGCATTTTACGGCCACTGCTTGTTCCCAAACTCTGTTTGGGAACACAATTTTGTAGAGAAACTCTGTTTCGTTTACGGAATTAGATATCAAATGAGAACCCGATACAGAATTACAGAAAAAATACGAGACAGAAAGTGATTATCAGGTATGGCAGGAAGGTATCCATCCACAGTTGATATTGAATGAGGAAATGCTGATGCAAAAAATTGAGTATACTCATTATAATCCTGTAAGACACGGCCTGGTTGACGCACCTGAACACTGGCGTTATAGTTCTTCCCGGAATTATTTGTTAAATGATCATTCGGTTATCCCTATTGATGAATTGCCGTTGTAACAATTTCTTCGAAACAGAGTTTCTCGGTTATTGTGTTCCCAAACAGAGTTTGGGAACAAGTCAAGGCTTAAAAACTCAGCGGCGGCTGTTAGCCGTCCAACGGATTTGCTTGTCAGGCGCTCTTTTGATACTGTGAAGCGTACCAATCTAAGAGCCGTCGAATCATGCGTTGGTATGACGTATGATGTTTTTGAGCTTCTTTTTTAAAATATTCGACGCTTGATTTATTCAAAGAAATTGTCACTTTAACATGCTCTTCTTTCAGCACCAATTGTTCCGGCGGGGGAAGGAAATCTTTAACGACTTTTACTTTCCCCATCGGTTCTTCAGTATATTTTATTTTGCTCTTCATAGATATTCCTCCCTCTTCTCCAATATCCAGCGCCATAAATACGGATGACATGACCTCTATACGTGAATCTCACAGTCATGATACCGTCACCAACACGGCCAATACAGTAAAAACGCTCCTCCTCAGTACTATGGTTAATATCTTCCACCTTCTATTTTAGGCCCGGAAGTACTGTCGGATGAAAGGAGAAAAACAGATACATCCTCATGAAAATAGGTATAGGCCAAACCTAAACCACTACGCCAGTTCCCTACTCTATCCGATTGCCGATGAGAATAGATTATTTCGTAATTACTTTGAGTTCTTCTCGAATTACTTTACGTAGTTTTCTTTCAAGCGTATTATTCGTTTGCTGAATATACTCTTGCAACGCATCATTGATTAACGTTTGATAATTACCGCCGCCAGCCTTATGAACCTGGCTGCGGAACCAATTTAGTATGTCTGTGTCAATACGTATGGTAATACGCGTCTTTCCTTTTGCAGGTTTCACTACTGCACCCTGCTCCGCATCGTCAAAATCATACTCTTTTTCTTTCATAAATTGTTTCTTTAAATTAGAATCTGCTTTTTCAGTGTCCCATTGGTAAGACATAAACAAATTGTATGTACAGCGTATGTACAAGTCAAATACAAAATAGATACTTTGTAAAAGATGCAATCAACAATGTTGACATGGACTACTCGGTGTAAAAAGGAAGAGCGGGATGGTCGCAACTAAGCAAGGTTTAAAATTCTATGTTGGAAATTTTAGAATAGGGTTACTGTAGCAATAAAGCCTTAAAAGCAACCACAGATTCCGCAGATTACACAGACATTTTCGGCTGGTTCGCTCGTCCACGATTGAACCAAGACGTTTGGCATTTTTACCGTTTATTCCTAATCAAGGTTTACAGGCGGTAGGTTGGGTTGAACGCAAGTGAACCCCAACATCAACCGTTCGTGGTACCAAAAATCTGTTGGGTTTCGTGTCTCAACCCAACCAACTGTCGTTTAGGCGATTACCAGCTCTTCAACTTCATCAAGGTTGATTGTTTGTCTCGTCTGCCAAAGATTATAATTATTTTGCATTATCAACCAACTTTCGGGAGAACGTCCCAGTGTCTTTGAAAGACGCAGTGCCATTT
>VGXX01000002.1 GCA_016873155.1 Planctomycetota bacterium
TGTAACTTATGGGATCGTAAAAGAACACGGCGGAACGATTATAGGTAATAACACTCAGAAAGGCGCAATTTTTACCGTCATGCTTCCCATTAAGGAACAAACGAATAAAGATATCAACTTACCTGTTGTCAAAAGGGAGTATAATTTTAAAGGTTTACATTTATTATTGGTGGAAGACGAGGTTAGCATTGCCGAGTCTTGCGCTGAATTGTTGACGACAAAAGGCTGTCAGGTAACATCAGCATCCAGTGCAAAAGATGCCACGATCGCAATCCAGAAAGATCATTTTGATATCGTTGTTATGGACTTGAAAATGCCGGGAGAAATGTCCGGAATCCAACTGTACGAGTGGATGATGAGCCGTATACCCGACATGAAAGGTAAAATAATCTTGATGACAGGAGATACTTTGTCTACGGAGTGCGGTGCATTTATTGAAATGAGCAAGGCGGATTTTATTTCTAAACCGTTTCATTTTAATGATTTTCTTGAAAAAATAGACCGAATGGCAAAAGACACGGGAGCGCTTAAGGCGTGATATCCTGAATATGCAATTTGCACGGGAATATCACACATCTTTAGCAAAAAATTTACGAATTACGATTTGGGATTTACGATTTGAAACTTCGTCGTGAGTACACGGTCGAACGATTTGAAAATCGTAATTCGTAAATCTAAAATCGTAAATCCCGTTTAATTTCTGTTCCGACTCGTTCGGGTTGGGAATATTAAGCGCCTATATCTGAGATTTGCCTTTACAGATGAATCAAGTCTTAGATGCAAGAAATGAGAAGCAAGGTGTAAGACTTCTGACTTCTTGCATCTTGTTTTATATTGGTCTGAGTCTTCGCCTCGCTAGCCCATTCTAAAAATCAATTCCCGGTGGTATATCTTCTCGCATTATTTCCAATAAGATTTGATTCTACGATTTGTTTAAATACATTGGTAATCGTGGGATCAAAATGAACACCGGAATATCTCAGGATTATATTCAGGGCGTCTGTTTTAGATGCGCAGGGTTCATAAGTGTTTATCAATTCCGGCCTGCAGGCGCCTGTGGGATAGGTCAGATTATCAAACATATCAGCAATCCTGACGATACGCGCCGCAAGAGGAATAGCGCCATTTTTAATGCCGTCCGGATATCCTGTTCCATCCCAATTTTCATGATGATATAATGCAATATCCCGCGCCATCTGGAAAAAGGGTTTTTTACTCAAAAATTGTTCGCCGTGAATGGTATGTGATTTCAAGACTTCCAATTCCGCCTGTGTTAAAGAGTCCGACTTTTCTCTGATATACTGCGGAACGGCTACCAGTCCAATATCATGCAGGAGGCTGGAATATCGGATGGTATCTATAAAAACAGTATCAAGGCCCATGTGTTTTGCAATAACCGTTGAATACTCACTGGTGCGTAAAAGGTGCATAACTAATCCTTCTTTTTCAAAGCCCCTGCATATTTTTATCAGCGTATAAATAGTTTCAAGGTGAATTTCTTTTAAGGTATTGTTCATTGACTGCAATCGTTTACGCATGTCGTCGAAGAGGAGGATGAGTTTTCCCAATTCGTCTTTTCTGCTGGTTTTGACAGGGTGGTCAAATTCACCGCTGGAAATCTTTGCGGCGGCATTTTTCAGTTTATAAATGGGTCTCAGCAGGCTCTTGGATATCATCCATGATATAAAGAAAAGCAGGATAACGACCGCAATCGTTGTGAAGATGGCATGCATGGTAATCCGGTTTACAAAGTAAAAAAAGGTAGACTGCGGCATGGTATAGATAAGCTTCCAGTCCTTTTGCTTTAAGGCGACACAATAACCGTGATTAATTTCGGGGTTTACAAATAACCTGTGTTTAAAATAAGTGCTATCACGGCTATTTCTCAGGGTGTCGGCTACTTCCTGATAGTTGGTAGACCCGATTTCGGTAATACACTCTCCATAACTATTTTTTGAGACAAGTTCTTTTTCTACGGAGGGAGGCAGAGGTGTCCATGATTTAAAGAGAAGACCCCTGTCTGAGGCGTGGGCAATTCTAACTCCGTGTTTATCGGATAAAACACAAACCACCCCTTTGCCCAGACGGTCTTTCTCTTTTTCGATGAGTGAGTGAAGCCACTTTGCATCAGTGGCCAGTATTAATACTGCAATGACATTATCTTCCGCATCCTTTACAGGGGCGCTGCAGTAAATGTAAGACTTGTCGCCGTCCATGGATGGCTCAGAAACATAAATATTCCCCTTTAATGCTTCTTTAAATATATCTCTTTGTGAAAAATTGTATTTAAATGCCGCTGAGGTTGAAAACCTTTCTTTCCCTCCTTTATCTAAAAGGATAATACTTTCATAATAAGGAGATAGTTTTTGTAATGTATTCAAACATTGGACAGCGCAATTCTTGATTTTTTGTCTGGAGACACGATGCCCTGTAAGATAATCAATGAGGGTATGATTATTCCTTATATTGCAAACAAGCGTTTTGTGAGACAATAAAAGATCGTCGATATTGCTGGCAACCCTTTCTGCATCACCTTTAATGGTATTTTTGTTGGCCTGTATAAGGATATCTTTGTCTTTCCAGTCATTGTATGCGATCAGACCCAGAATTGGTAATAATGTTACCAGTAAAAAGGTAAAGAAAATTTTAAAAAAAATACTGGTTCTCATGGCATATTTTCCCAGGTTTTAACGAAAATATGGGGGTGTATTATCAACCAACGCAGTAATGACAAGTAGGGTGTGTCGGGTGACGTTTTACCCGTCAATCGACACACGTCCCTATTTCTAAAAGCTTTAAACATCTTTTTATATAGAATTATCGGTTATTTTATCTTTTGCCTTAGCAAAAAGCAAACAACTATGGTTAATCCGGCTGAGCGGGTTTGTAACAGCATAGACTATTTCGGCCAGTCTCTTTTGCCATATATAACGCTTCGTCAGCCCTTTTTATAAGGTCTTCCGCATTGTCTGCGTCTTTAGGAAAAGAGGCAATTCCGATACTTACTGACAATTGGGACCGTATCCCATTATGTTTGATCGGATATGCGTAAACGGCGGAACGTATACGTTCCGCAAGTATAAGTGAATTAAACGTATCATCGTCTCTCACTATTACGGCAAACTCCTCGCCTCCGTAACGTGCGCAGACATCAACCGTCCTTGTCTGTGACTGTATTATAGTGGCAATGGTTTCGAGCACAAAGTCACCGACCTGATGACCGTATGTATCGTTAAATTGCTTAAAATGGTCGATGTCAATCATCAAAAGTGAAATTTTGTAGTGGTACCGTTTTGAGCCTTCGATGTTTTCGTCCAGCCTCCTGTGAAATTCCTTATAGTTCAATAAACCGGTAAGTCCGTCGGTAATAGCAAGCTGTTGGACGTGTCCGTAAAGCCTCGCATTTTCTATAGCAACGGATGCCTGATAGGTTATGGTAAGGAGGACTTCTTCGTCTTCTAGCGTAAAGCGCTCATCGTTAGCCTTATTGGCTAATAACAGCCCTCCGCTTATCGTCCCGCTATTTGTTATAAGCGGCACACCGAGAAGCGTGCGGATGGGCGGATGGTTCGGCGGCAATCCTATAGAACGCGAGTCTTCCGTTATATTATCTAATCGAATGACCCGACCTTTCTTTATTACCGCGCCTAAAAGCCCTTTTCCCTTTGGCTGATCCTGGATTTGGAAAGATCCAAATTGATTTGTCGCTGAAACCTTGAAATATTTAATATTTTCACCTTGTTCGTCCAGTAAGACTAAGCTCCCCATCTCGGCATTAACTATCCTTCGGGAAATGTTGACAAGGTCTTGAAGAAGATGTTCCAGCTCAATATGAGAATGTATTTCAACGGCCACATCATTAAGATACCTGAGCTGTTCAATCTTTCGTTCGATAGATGCGGTCATGATGTTAAAGGTCTTCCCTAGCTGACCGATCTCATCGCCATTGACAAAGGGTACTCGCTTTGCGAGATTACCACGGGCAATTTCTTTGGATACCGAGGCAAAAGTATGGATACGGTTTGTACTCAGACGACCAATGACGATAGATGCCACGATGACCACACAGACGATAATACCGCTGATAATGCTAATATAAAATATACTGGTATGAACAGGCTCAAGAAAGGTCGCTTCCGGTATGGTGGCGATGATCCGCCAGCCATTGTTCATAGTCTTGATGACCGAATGATACGTTCCTTTCCCTATAACAAGTTTATGTTGAAAATAGTGCGGCGGCAATGCCCTGGTTACGGCGTCCATTACCTCCGGTCTGTCAGTTGATGCTATTTCCTTGATATTGCTTCCATACCGTTTTTCCCGTAAAATTTGTTCTTTGACTTCCGGTTTTAAAGGTATCCATGACTTGAAAATCAAGTCCCTCGTTGTCGAATGTGCAATACGCACACCGTCTGAATTGGAGAGTATTACGGCATTTCCCACACCAACCCTCCCATTCTCAGTTTCAATAAGTTCCCAAAATTCTTCTGCGCTGCACTGTGCCACCAGGACGCCAATTATGTTGTCTGTGTGTTTGATTGGTATACTAAAGAATATGGATGGTTTTCCTTTATCCAGGGAAGGCGGAGAAACGTATTTTCCACCTTCTAGCGCCTTACGGAAAGTTGGTCTGGTTCCAAAATTCGCATCGGTTTTATTGCAGGTGCCCAGCACTACGTTACCCTCTGTATCCATAAGACAAAAAGATAAAAAATCAGGGGTAATCCGCAGTTTGGCTCGAAGCGAAGATGCCGTCTGGCGGATAATGTGAGGTTGTTCTTTTATGTTTTTTAAAGTTAAGATGTGGATGAGTTGGGGCATATCAACTATTTTGTAAAGGTGTTTAAATTTGTAATCTATGAAGTTATTAAGGGAAGCTGCCACATTTTCGGTCTGAACTTTTAGAACATGTATTGTTTGTTCTGTTAATTTGACTTTTCCCAAGCTGTAAAAACCATATGTTGTGATAAAAAGCGGCAGTATGGATATAAGCAAGAGGATGATAAGGAGTTTTTTACCAATTGATAAATTTTTAAAGAGGTTCATGAATACTTATTTCCTGTATTATTCTTTCTCGATGTTGGAATTTCAATCTTTTGTAATTCCCCTCCCCCTTTCTCCACCTCACTGAGGGGGAGAAAGGGGGAGGATAAGGATGGGTCAAGTGGAGCGAACCCATCAACTATTTACTCTGAAATTATAAAGCAACGTGAGTACCAAACATAACAATAAAGAACACAATTATGGTAAGTATTTCATTTGAAAACAGTTAAAAACTGATATGTTTTGTTCTTTTTAGTACAATCTAATTTTGTAAATAAAGAATCATGTAATATTTACAATGATACAGTGTAAATATTACAAATAAATAGAAACGACAGTACGTATTCAGTACTCAGCTAACAGTAACAAGATATGGAAATATTTTCCTGTATAAAGATAATTTTAGAAAAAAGGTTAAATTATTTCAATAATATGCCGATATAAAAAGAAGACAGGATAGTGGCATCGCAGAGCAGGAAATGGTGGTTTTGTAAATTTCGTTAATAGTGGTTTTTTGAAACAGGCGCATAGTCTCTCGGAAGGAGTGGTTCTTGATTGGAATGGCGAAGTGTTTTTAGTAAAGATGCCTGTAAAGGAATAAGATGGAAATGAGCCGACGAATGCTATATAATTTTCAGCGTTTTACGGGTAGTGGCAGTCATTAACTTTATGGGAGATTTAACATGTCAATAGAAAATATTTCCAAAACTTCTCTTAATGCCAGGGTTGCAAATACAGGTCGTGTTGAGGCCAACCAGTCACAAATAAAAGCAGATAAAGGCAAACGCCCTGCCCATACGAAACTCGATACGGTAGATATTTCAAAGGAGGCCAGGAATCTTGAACAGACGGTTGAGAACCTGAAAACCGTTGTTCGTGAAATCCCGGATGCAAGAGATGCAAAGGTGGAAGAAGTAAGGGCAAAATTAAAAGATGGTTTTTACGACCGTCCGGAAGTGATTGAGGAAGTGGCAAGCAAAGTTATAGATGCCTTTAGTATTAAAAAGCAGGAATCATAGCTATGCTCAATGATAGAACAACAGGCGCTAAGGGAGGTGGCAAGCGTTTTATAGGGGTAAAGTTCGACTGTTGTCAGGTATACGCAAGGATCTATGTAAATAATGAAGGAACGGCGTATGAGGGTAGATGTCCGAGGTGTTTACGGAAAATACATGTCAAGATACACAAGGATGGTGTAAATTGTAGGTTTTTTTCAGCATTTTAATGCGATGCTTTTATTTGGCGAGGCGTTTATTCGTAGTTGAAAGCCTGTCTATTTGTATGATGTTGAAATACAAATAAACAGGTTTTTTCATTTTAATAAGAAAACCTTTTGATAGTAAATTCTGGTAATGATAAGAATGACTTTCAAATTATATAAAAAATTGTTGACGGCGTTGATTATCTTTCCGATTGTTGTTGGCAGTGTTGGCTATGGAAAGGATATAAAGTCAAAGGTTGTTATTTTCCCCTTTAAAAACAGCGTGGATTCAAACTTGTCCTCGACTCCGATCGGGGATGCCCCCATAAAAGGGGTCGAAGATGTTATACGAAGCGAACTGATTCGCTCCGGATATTTTACGATTGTAGAACAAGAAAGAACCTTCGAGTTTGTGAGAGAGACTGTACTCAACAACTTTTTTAAGGTTGATAATGTGGATGTTAAAACAGCGGTGTCTGAAGCAAACATTGTTGATTTGTTTGCAGGTGTTGACCTGAAAATGGTTGTTCGTGTCTCGGAAAGGCTGAAGGCAGATTTCGCCGTTAAAGGCGCAATTAACCAGTTTGGGGATAATTTTAGGGCAGATATAGAAGTTGTTAACGTAAAACTAAAGGAGACGGTGAGCGCTCTGGTAGGCGAATGTGAATCGAAAGAGAAAATTTCTGAGATGCTGGAGCAACTTTCACAGCAAATCGTTAATGTTTGTAAAGGCGTGAATGTACAGAGTGAGGTTGATCATATACAAAGCAGTTATCAACAAGGGAAATTAACCTATGAAGAAACAGTGGGTAGGTTAAAGAAACTTTCTTCCGGGATGCCCGGGGTATTTACAATTCACTGCGCATTATTTTCAAACTATTTAGGACATCCGGAGATGGGGGATAACCTGATTGAGGAAGGCGAAGAGATACTAAATTTGTTTGATGCTGATAACGAGGAAGATATGAGGTATCTGGCCTCTTTAGGGATAGACCCTTTTTATGAACTGGCAAATGTTTATGTTGTAATGGGGAAGCTTGACCGTGCAATTGAAATTTACAGGCGAGCGATCCGGGTTTACCCCATGAATCATGCAAAGTACTTTAAGCAATTAGGGGTATTGTATAAATTAGAGGATGAGACCGAAGCCTCCATTGACGCCTTTAAACAAGTGTTGAATATGAATCCGGCAGATTGTGAGGCAAGATACAATCTGGCATCAGTTTATGAGGCTAAAGGTGATATGTTTAATGCCCTTGAACAATATCAGGCTTCTTTGAAGTATACACAGAATGCAGCAGAAAGTTCGAGAGTAAAAGAGAAGATTAAGCAGTTACAGTCAAAAGAAGGTATTAAAGCTAAATAATTAAGCTGGTATATTGTTTGCGCATAGTTGAGTTCAGGACTTCCAATTGGCCACAGGGAGCGTAGAGTAAAGGAGCAGTTGTGAGTCTTTGGCTCATGAGGGTTTATTCAGTGATTAAATCTAATAATAAAAATGTTGAATTATTAAACATACTATGATAGCCTTTTTGTTTAAAATTTAAACATTCTTGAAAATACCATATAATTTTTACTACGGGAAAAGGGGGGGGTAGTAAATGATATCGAAGGGAGTAATTCTTATTGTAGATGATGAAGAAACGATTCGGTTTTCAATAAAAGAATTTTTAGAGGGTCAGGGGTATGAGGTTCATGTTGCAGAAACTTGTGAGCAGGCATTGGAGAAGATAAATGAACTCTTGCCTGATTTAATACTGTTGGATTTACGGTTGCCCACCATGGGCGGCATAGCGCTTCTTGAGAAAGTAAAAGTAAAAGACCCCAATGTTTTAATGATAGTTATGACAGGATACGGAAGCGTTGATTCCGCCGTAGAGGCGATGAAGACGGGCGCTTACGATTATTTAGAAAAACCGTTTAAGGTGGAGCATTTAAAACTGGTTATTGAAAAGGCGCTGAGCACCCAGGCGTTGAGGCGTGAAGTGCTGGAATTAAGGGCGCAGCAGTGGGCTTTTACAGACGAGCCGGGTGGAATAATTATTGGAAATAGTCAACCGATGAAAGAAATTTACAGCCTTATTAAACAGGTTGCGAAGAGTCCTTCAACGACGGTGTTGATACAGGGCGAGAGCGGCACAGGAAAGGAGCTTGTAGCCGCCGCGATACATCGTTTGAGTTCGCGAAAGAACGGGCGTTTTGTAGACATAAATTGCGCCGCCCTGACAGAGAGTCTGCTTGAGGCAGAACTGTTTGGGTATGAAAAGGGGTCGTTTACCGGCGCTACCGCAACCGGCAAGCCCGGTTTGTTCGAGGTCGCCGATAAAGGAACAATTTTTTTGGATGAAATTGGCGAGATGGGTATTGCATTACAGGCAAAGCTTCTCAGGGTTCTCCAGGAAAGACAATTCAAAAGAGTCGGCGGGATTAATGATATTAAGATTGATGTCAGGGTTATAGCTTCAACAAACAGAAATTTGGAAGAAGAAGTGGAATCGGATAATTTTAGAAAAGACCTTTATTATAGATTGAAGGTGTTGCCGATTTACGTTCCTCCCTTAAGAGAGAGAGGGGAAGATATTTTACTTTTAGTGAAACATTTTGTGCATAAATATAATAACGAATTTAATAAAAATATTCATCATATACCGCCGGAGACAGAGAGACAGCTTTTGGAATATCACTGGCCGGGAAACGTTCGTGAACTGAAAAATGTGATAGAACGAGCCGTATTAATTGCGTCCAATGGCAGTTTATTGCCGGAATTAGTTGCGCCCATCAGCTCAGAGAAAAAAGCTATCGTAAATGATGTTGGCGATAGCGGAGAGAATAATAGTAAGTTAAGCGTCCATTCGCTGGCGAGCATTGAAAAACAGCATATTCAAAAGGTTCTCAATGAGACTTCCTGGCGGAGGACAGAGGCGGCAAAGATACTGGGTATTAACCGAACGACTTTATATAATAAGATAAAAGAATATGGCATAAGCCAATCTTAAGTTTAAGCGGACAGGATTTTCATTTTATTTAAAATGAGAGAAATATGAAGAAAAAGATTTTGTTGGTAGATGACGAAGAAACGCTGCGTTGGGCATTGCACGAAGCCTTGTCGGAAGAAGGTTTTGATATAGAAAACACCAACGACAGCGTTAAAGCCCTGGAGTTCACGAGAAAGACCAAATACGATTTGGTGATTAGTGATTTAAAGATGCCTATCATGGGCGGACTACAGTTGATATCCGAGATAAAGAAACAAAATCCGGACACCAAGGCCATTATCATCACTGCTTATGGTTCCGTAGAAGCCGTTATAGAAGCTATGCATCTCGGCGTATTGGACTTTATAACAAAACCATTTAAAATTGAGCATATCAAGCGCGTTATTTACAGAGTTCTGAGCGATTCAGCGCTGTCATATCTTAATAACAATGTTAGCAGCGCAAAGAGCGTTGATAATGACGAATCGAAGATTGATCTTTGCAGTCAAAGAGATGTATTTTTTGTCGCAAAGGATACGACAAAAACGGGAGGCAATATATTTTATGACTTTGTTGAAATTGGGAAGTTAAAGGCATTTCTGGTTGGGAGTGTTTCCAGTGAAGCAGATATAAAAAATGTGGGCGTTTCAGTCACAACAATCTTTCGTTACGTGTTAAAAAATGATAATTCCCCTGCTTTTTTGCTAAAGGAGGTTAATCACTATCTCTGTAAAAATATTCTAAAACGATTTCCCGTATCACTGTTATGCGCCGTTTTGGATGCGCGAAGCCAAACGCTTCGTTATTCAATTCATGGGGAAGAGCTAACGTGTTTCATAAGTCTGCCTGATAAAGGAGCAGAGGTGTTGGAATCTTCTCCTTTCCCCTTAAATATGTTCCCGGGAATGGCAATTATGGAAAGTAATGCATCCTTTGTTGCAGGCAGCAGAGTAGTATTGATACGGAATGGCGCATTGTCAAAAGTTCTAAAAAGCGGGACAATTACAGCAGATAGATTCAAGGATGCAATATCTGATGGGAGTGCGACAAATTGCGAGGATATGGCAAAGGGTATAAAGCTTCAAATAGAAGGGCTTGATGAATCGATTGCTGAGGAAAAAGGTTGTGCTGTAATTGTTTCATGCAGCGGATTCGAGGCGCAGACATCGGCATTGTCTGAGGAAGTCATGTCTATTCCAATACCCATCGGTAATTACGGAGAAATATTAGAACAATTTGATAGAAAGTTATTGCCTCTTGTGGCAGATGATTGTGAGAGAAGCGAAGTTGTTACCTCTGTTAATGAAGCGGTCTTGAATGCTGCATCTTTCGCATATCATAAAGACGAAAAGGGGGCAATCTTTTTAAAATTTGCGATGTTAGGGGACGAGATTGTTGTAGAGGTTTCCGATCATGGTTGCGGGTTTGACATGCAGACTTACACAGAACCGGACGTTACGTTATATAAAGACTTAACAAAAAAGACTGGCAGGGGGTTATTCATAATGAAGCAATTAATGGATAGGGTGATGATACAATCCTCCAGGGAAACGGGTACTGCTGTCCATATGGCAAAGCGAGTCATCTGTAATGAAAATTAAGAGACGGGAAAAAGAGAAAGCAACAATATTATCGCTGACGGGGGATTTGGTTTACGAGGGAATAGACGAACTTGAAAATCAATTTAAGCTATCGTGTGACGATGCCTATCATGTCATACTGGATTTTGCGCGCACAAGATACATCTCCGCTAAGGCATTGGGCATAATGGCATTTTATGTGAAATACTTCAGAGACAGGCAAAAGGGGTTGAAATTAATTAACGTTAATGAAAATATAAAGAAATTGCTTGTCATTACAGGCTTATTAAAACTTATCGAAATATTTGACGATGAAGATGCCGCTCTGGCAAGCCTGGGACCTCAGGTCGGGAAATTAGAGAAAATGCTTTTATGGTCTAAAGAAAATTTAACTTGAGAATACATTTAATGGGGTAAATACAACTATGTCTGACTCGATAATACAGGAACAAACAGAACCGCTAACGGAAATCCGTGAACAAATAGGAGGTCCGTTGGTTGTCGTTAGCAAAGAATCAAAGAATAAGAAATTCTCATTACCGAAGGTAAACATCTCTAAAATTGTTTTATTCGTTCGGCAAAATGGAGTTTCGATTGCCATGAATTTTGTAATTTTGGGAGTGGTCTGTCTTATACTCTTCTTACAAATGAATCGAAGTAAAGGTGGGAATAAGGCCGTGGGGTACATCGATGAGGAAAAGATAATTGAAAACATTAAAAAAAACTTAGACATGGATAAGGATACAAATAAAACCGTGAAACAAAAGCGGACAAAGGAAAATAACCTTGTAAAGCAAGAAAAGGAAATACCAGGTTCAATGAGCGAATCTCATGCTGAGAAAGTGGACAATTCAAAATACGTAATCGAGGCAAATAGATTATACGAACAGGGAGATTACGGAGGCGCAGCAGCTTCTTATGAAAAAGGATTGGATAAATCCATGCCCTTTTTAAATGAAGATTTTGTAATGTACCGCCTCGGAGATTCCTATTTAATGTCCGAAAGATATGAAGAAGCAGCGAAAGTGTTTCAGACATTAAATAATGATTATATTAACAGTCCCTATCATTTTAAAAGCCGGCTGAAAGTGGGGGAATGTTATGCAGGAATGGGCGAATTTGAAAAAGCACGAAAAACACTTTATACGGTTGTTGCACAAGAAGGGAAATGCAGTTCCAGTGACGATAAGTTGGTCGTTGTAGACGCTTATTTTAAGATAGCAGATTATTATATGAAGGAAGCACAACGACTTCGCAAGGCTGCCGTGGTAGGAACCAGCAGCTCTATCCGATCGTTAGCTTCAAAATAACTTGATTAAATTTATTGTATAGGAATTTTCATTTTATTTATGCGGGTTCTTGGTAACGGCAGACAAAAAATCCCCCTTAAAAAAGGGGGCTAGGGGGTTGTAACCTTGTCCTCATGAAAATTGGGAATAGTCCAGAAAAAACACAACCCCCTCAATCCCCCTTTTCTAAGGGGGAATTAAACGGAATAGCTTAAAATTGCTTGGGGAAGAAAATGAATAAAAGGTTATCTTTGAAATTGTGGTTAATTGTATCTGCTTTTATTGAGATATATGCTGTCTCTCCGATATACGCAGGGCAAGACATGGATAGTCCATCCGGTATGATCGAAAAGCTGAATACAGAAAAGCGCAGTTTGGAAAAACTTCAGACACAATTGCAAATACTCGAGACGCAAGAGAATGAGGAAGAGCGGACTCAGGAGACAGAAACTCAAACGAACGAAGAAGAGAATACCAAACAGATAAACAAAACACCGATTGTAATCAAGCCTAATGAAAATATTGTGTTGACGAAAGAAATAGGTGAATATGAAGTGCCCGTATATTCGATTGATGCAACCCAGGTAAAGATAGCGGATATATTGCAGGCGTTATCCGCGAGTTTTGGTAAGAGTATTATTGTGGATGAAGATGTTGATACTGCCTACTTATCTTCTTACGTAAATATTTCAATTCAAAAAAGTCCTTTACAAGATATATTAGAGGTGGTTCTCGGCATACGCGGGTTGGAATTTATTCAGAATGAAGATTCCATATATGTTATTACCTTGTCGAAGCTCAAGGAGGATGTGGCCTTTGAATATTATCGGGATAAAAGTGTCCAGCTTTATCAAAAGGCACAATTAAAATATCCAAACGATCACAGGGTTGCAAAGGCATATTTAGAGTTGGGAAATTATTATCACGATCTCGGATTTAATTTTCTCGCATTGCAGGAATATAAAATCGTATTGGGAAAATATAAAGAACTTCAATTAGTAAAAGAAGCGTTGTTCAAAACAGGTCGGTGCTATGACAGCCTGAAGGATCATGAAAATGCCAGACGGGTCTATTTTCAGTTCATGTATAGTTATCCAAAAGATCCTCTCGTTGACGAGGCCCTTTTGTCAATAGGAGATTCCTTCGTTGAACAAGGTCTTTACCACAAGGCAGTAGACGTCTATGAAAGGGTTATTAGTGAATATTCCGGGGAAGATACAGCTTGCAGAGCCCAATTCAATTTGGCAAAGACCCATGTAAAAATGGGTAATTATAGAGGCGCGCTGCAATCTTTTTTGCAAGCAAGAGAGAAATACGATTCGGGTCAAATGAGATTTGAGATCGAATATCATATTGGTAATTGCTTGTATTTATTGAATGAATACCAGGATGCCGGCAGTGTTTTGGGGAATCTCTTAGTGAGCGAACTAGGAGGAGAAGAAGGGGAACTTATGGAAAACGCCAGTTTCCTGCTGGGCGATTGTTTCTACAAACAAGATAATTATCTGGCAGCGTTTCAAATATTTAGAAGAGCAGTAGATACCTATTCAAAGAACAGTAAGGTTCCCTATGGAATGTACTTTATGGGAAAAAGTTTAAACGCCATGAATATGACAGATTCAGCAATACAGACATTTCGCGATGGAATGCAAGCATACCCGGACAATGATTATGCCGGCAAAATGGCATTGGATATTGGGAATTGTTATTTTGAAAGAGGTGATTATAATTTAGCATATCATGCTTTTGATAATTTTGTAAAGCAGTACCCCACAAGCGAACTTATGGTCGAAGGTATGATAGGGATGTCGGATGCTCTCTATCATGATAAAAAATATGAAGAAGCAATAAAAAGCTATCTTGAGTTATTAAAGACCAATGACGAAGAAAAAGTAAGGCAATATGCATTTAAACGTATCGGTGATTGTTACAGATTCATGGGGAAGTTAGAACAGGCAATAAAAGCATATCTTGTGGGTTTGGACAAAGAGGACGCCGCCCCTGTAGCGATGTTGCATGCAGATACCTCTTTGGACGAGACCGCCCTGCCAAAAAAGTTTTAAAGTAACAAACCGTCAACATATAATCTGCTGTAACTCAGGTTCAAGTACAGGAATTTCAAAGTAGCTTGTTCTTAGCATGTCATTCCCGCATGCTTTTAGCGGGAATCCAGTCATCTTTTTGGCGCATCTGGATTCCCGTTTACACGGGAATGACAAGATGAGACAAAGTCGCTGCCTAACGCAGCCTAATTTATTCGGGCAGGGGTAGAATTTCAAACCAGGATTCTTCGGTCGCTTCACTCCCTCAGAATGACTGTTCTTGTCATTCCTTCGCCATTTGCCATCCCCTGCTCATTGTCATTCTGAACGAAGAATCTTGTTGCTCCGCTCAGGACAACATCTGAGCGGAGCTAAGAATCCTCTGCGGGTTCTGGTTTGCAACCCGAACCCCACGTTTTATATTGTTGATTTCGCCATTGTTCGAACAGAGCGTTATTACCCAAATAAATTCGTGGGTTCAGGTTACAAACCTGAACCCGCCGGTGGGTATCACATGGTGGAGCTGTATACCCATAAAGGGTGTGTTTTAACACATATTTGTGGAATAGCCCCTTACTATACAGGTCTAAGTGGGGAACAAATTTTATAAAATTTACTTTTTAGACAAGCCTCTACATGCCCGAACGCTTCTATGCCAGTTATAGCAAATGCTTCGCACCTGTGCGGCAGACATCGTTATTATTGGAATTTTTCAAAAACGTGCGTTGTTTTGCCCTTCCATTACCGTAATCCCATGGTAATCAACCACCAGGCCGCAATGCTGGCAAAATATCCCAGGGCAATAACGGGGGTCCATTTCAAATGTGTGACAAAGGTATAGTGTTCCTTGCCAACACCCATTGCTGCAACGCCGGCTGCCGAACCTATGGAGAGCAAACTACCCCCCACGCCGGTAGTCAGGGTAACAAGCAACCACTGATCAACCCCCATTGCCGTATCCATTTTGAGGACTGCATACATAAGGGGGATGTTGTCAAACACTGCGGAAGCGCCGCCAAGGACAGTATTTGCCATGGTCAGTTCCATATTTCCGTATAATTTGTTTCCAATCATGCTAATGTACCCCACATATTGCAACGCCCCCACGGCAGCCAGTACGCCAAAGAAAAAAAGCAGGGTGTCAAACTCTATCGCCTCCACACTTTTGAAGAAATCGAAACGTTTGGCTTTACGCCTGTCTTCGGTGATCCCTATTTTTTCAAGAAACTTTTTTTCGCCCCAGTGCTGCATATAGTAAGAAACGAACATCAGAAATCCCATGCCCAGCATCATACCCAAAAATGGCGGCAAGTGTAAGAACTGATGAAAGAAAATCCCCAGGGCAATGGTTACAGCGCCAAAGGCCATCGCCATCTTTGCGCCGGGTTTTAAAGCGTCAATTTCTTTCTTGCATCCCGGTTTTCCTTTTGGCACAAAAAAACTCATAATAAGGGCGGGGATCCCCCAGTTTATCAAAGAGGGAATGAAGAGATAAGAAAATTGCATGGTGCCTACTTTGCCGGCTGTCCATACCATCAGCGTGGTTATGTCCCCGAAAGGACTCCACGCCCCCCCTGCGTTTGCGGCTACAATGATGTTCACAAAGGCGGGCACGATAAATTTTTTATTCCCCCCGCTGACCGCCAGCGCAACGGTAGTCATAAGCAGGGCGGTGGTCAGATTGTCCGCAAAAGGTGAAATCATGAATGCCAGACCGCCCGTTGCCCAGAACAATTGTTTATAACCCATCCCTCGTGCCAGTAATTTTGCGCGAATGGACTGAAAAACATTCAGGGAAGAGAGGGCGTTGATATACGTCATGGCGACAAACAGAAAGAAGAAGAGGCTGCCAATTTCCGCTATAAGATGTTCTATAAAGGTGTGAGAATGTACACCCCCGTTTGTTGCCTCATAAATGCCAATAAAAAACCATATAAAACAACTAAAGAGGATCATGGGCTTTGCCTTCTTCAAATGAAGCTTGTCTTCAAAAATAACGAGGGTATAAGCAATGCTGAACATTACGAGGGAGATAATCCCGGCCCATGAGCCTGTCAAATTCATGATGCTATCTCCCGCTGATACATGATTCTCAACGGGAAATGCAGGCAATTGCACTCCGATACCGCCACCCTCTGCCGGGGATACATGCTCATTCATAAACAGTTCTCCTTAGAAAAAACGTATGAAATATCCGTTTGTGCGCCTGTGCGCGTAGGTCAAATCCTCAAATTTTGTAGCAAAAGTCTTGCCATGGCTGGAGCCAGGGGTGGGTTCCTCTACTGAATTCAAAAATGCCAGTTATAGCAAATGCTGCGTCCCTGCGTGGCAGACATCGTTATTGCCGGACTTTTGAAAAACCAAACTGTCTTATTTTGATGTTCATGCCGTCAAACTTCGCCTGGCAAAATAATTACTTGTGTTCTAATTTTCAACTGACAATGCTGTGACTTGACTAATTATCGTACACGAGATATACCGGACAGTAGGCCATAAAGGCATCTTTACATATCAATTATTGTGTTGGTGTTAACCTATTTGTCTTCCACAATATAAGATTCGAATATCTGCATAGTAAACTAATGCAGATATGTCCTGATAATGATGTGGCATTTTGTTTGCTTTCCTCCTATTTCGTAGTGCTTATTTTAACATCACAAATTATTGTTAAGGTGTTATATGGCAGCGAAAAAAGGACTCATATTTGTTGGAATTGTTTTAGGGTGTATGCCTTGCCTTTTCGGCAATGACGAAAAAATTGCTTCTGATAAAACAAATGGCTTGCCTGCAGCATCCCAAAAAGTGGATACAAGAATAAGTGGCGATATTGAAAGACCGTTGTTAAGACCCGTTGTATCCAAAACAGAAGAGGCGATTCCGAATTCAAATAATCGAAAAACTGAGGAATTGCCATCGGGTTCTAAAAAAGAAGAAGGTGTGGAAAGTCTATTGTCCCTTCTCAGAACCGAAAGGGAGAAACTACAGGGATTGGAAAATCAATATAGAAAAATAGGAAACAATGTGCTTATGGAACCAGACGGCGCCAAAAACGAAGATGGAGATATGAGTAAAATAACCGAATCGTTACCTGCTGCTCCAGAGAACGATCCTTTGCAATCGGGTAATATGCAGGCAAAAATCGGCACGTCAAGAGAAACATCCAAGGGAGATTCAATAAAAAACGCAAAGGTAGAAGAGGGAAGTTCAACTGCGCGACTATACGTAATAAAAAATAATAAAAAATCAGAGTGGGACGCAAATAATACCAGAAATCAGCGGTTGGATAGGATACTCAAGAATGTGAGTCAACTGGATGTCGCAGAATGCTATTATAAACTATGTGAGTATGATAATGCACTCCAGATGTATAAATTATTTACTCCAAACAATACCTCTTCGGATCAATATATTTGGGCCCAATACCAGGTTGCAAACTGCTATAGGAATATGAAGAAATACGACATTGCCCTTGGCGAATATCAACGGTTTGTCAACCAGTTTCCTGAGAGCGATTTGACAGACCAGGCAAAATGGTATATGGAAGATATTGGTTGGTGGAAGGCCTGGTCCGAAAAGAATACCCTGGCCAACAATCAATTACTTACAGCATCGAACAACCGTGTATCCAAGTAAGTGAAGAGTACGGGATGAAATATATGGAAAATACAACAATAAGTGAATTTAAAAAAAACTGGGGGACAGAGCTTGCCTCTGCCTTTCATGTATTTAACGAGTATACCCTGAGACTTGAAGAATCTTACAATCACCTTCAAAACAGGGTTAAAGAAATTGATAAGGAAATGGCGTACACAAATGCCTGTTTGAAGGATAAGGTACAGGAGTTGGATAGCCTTACAAAGTATTCAAACAACCTTTTGAGCAGTATTCACAGTGGTGTTATAGCGGTGAATTTAAAAGGTGAAATATCTACCATTAATAAGGCGGCAGAAAAAATATTAGGACTAGACTCATCGTATGTGATGGGAAAGAAGATTGAGACCATTTTTAAAAATAGCGACGGCAGTGCGCCGTTATTGCTCCTGGCGCTCGAAAAAAGAAAAAATTGTATAGATGTGGAGCGAAAGATAGAAACGATTCGAGGGGTGTTAAAGTGGATAGAAAGCAGTGTGTCTTTAATTAGAGATGCTCATGAAAATACCATAGGAGCGGTAGAGGTGTTTAGAGACCTGTCTGAAATCAGAGAATTGGAGATGCGTCTGAGAAATGCGGATAAATTAGCTGCCATTGGCGCTATGGCGGCATGTATTGCCCATGAAATTCGCAATCCCTTGAACGGAATAGAAGGGTTTTCCGCATTACTTGCCCGTGACTTCGAAGATTCTGATCCAAGAAAGAAGTTAGTAAAAAATATTATACAAGGCACAAAAAATTTAAACAAGACGGTGACTGAATTGCTGGTATTTGCCAGGCCGCTCAAATTGAAGTCAAAAGACAATAGTATTTCAGAGATATTGGACAGGACCCTTTTCTTTGTGGCAGAGGATATAAGACAAAAAGGCATTCATAATATTCGCATTCAAAAAGAATATAATTTGGATAATGATATTGTGAGGTGTGATCCGGAAAAATTACAACAGGCTTTTTTAAACTTGTGCTTAAATGCGATTCAGTCAATGACGTGCGGGGGAGATTTAACCGTGTTTACGCGTGTATTGGGAGGCGATTACCGTAATGAAGATATACAAGTCGGAATAAAGGATACCGGGGTTGGCATCAAAAAGGAACTGGTTAACAAAATCTTTGATCCGTTTTTTACGACAAAACAAGAAGGGACTGGCTTGGGACTGGCAATCGTGAACAAGGTCATTGAGGCGCATAACGGCAAAATATTTGTAGAGAGTGTGGAAGGCAGCGGCACCACTTTTACTATTAACCTGCCAAAAAATAATATTTACGATATCGATTCTTTTGACGATAGGTATTCACTAAATGAAGCATTGATACCACAATTTTTATCATGATACATAGAGAATCCCCCTTAGAAAAGGGGGCTAGGGGGTTGTAAACTTGTCCTCATGAAAATGGGGAATAACCTGGGAAAAACACAACCCCCTGAATCCCCCTTTGTTAAGGGGGACTTAAACGGAATAACTTAAAATTCTATAATTCATCAGGGGAATAAAATGAGTGTTGAAAAGATAATGGTAGTAGATGACGATTCATTAGGACGAGAATATCTTTGTGAAACACTAACGAGGGGTGGATATGAAGTTATATCTGCAGGCAACGGCCAGCAGGCAATAGCCAGGATAAGCAAGGAACCTTGCGATGTAATTTTTCTTGATATGAAAATGCCGGGAATGTGTGGCATGGAGGTTCTGGAAAAAATAAAAAGCATTTCTTCTGAAACGGTTGTAATCCTTATGACGGCTTATGGAACAATAGAGACCGCGGTAGAGGCAATGAAAAAAGGGGCATATGATTACCTTATAAAACCATTTTCACCGGACCAGATAGAACTCTTGATTTCAAGGGTGAATGAACGGCAAAAGTTAATTACGGAGAACAGATATTGGAGATCTAATTCAAATATTGATGAAAAATTAAATCCCGTGTTTAGCCGAAATTCCAAGATGGCCGTAATATACGATCAGATCAGGAAAATTGCCCAGAGTAAGGCAAGTGTCTTGATTCAGGGAGAAAGCGGCACGGGGAAGGAACTCATTGCCCGCGCTATCCACGTACATAGTCCTCGCAGCGGGAATCCTTTTATTCGTGTCAATTGCGCAGCTTTGGCTGAAACCCTCCTGGAAAGCGAGCTGTTCGGACACGAGCGGGGCGCCTATACCGGAGCCGTTTCAAAGCATACAGGGCGCTTCGAATTGGCGAATGAGGGGACGCTGCTACTTGATGAGATCAGTGAAATATCTCCTAATATACAAGCCAAATTGTTAAGGGTTCTTGAAGAGGAGGAGATTGAGCGTGTAGGAGGCGAAAAGACGATAAAAATTGACGTGCGGATTGTCGCTACGACGAATAGGAATCTCATGAATGAAATCCAAAAGGGCACATTTCGTGAAGACCTTTTTTATCGCCTGAATGTTGTGCCCATTTATTTGCCTCCTTTAAGAGAAAGGCGAGATGATATACCGCTCCTTGTGGATTATTATCTGAGAAAATATAGCCTCGAAAATAATGCCGTTGTGAAATCCATAGACAAAGAAGCTATGGACTATTTGTGTCAGTATAATTGGCCGGGAAATATAAGAGAATTAAAAAATATTATACAAAGAGCAGTCGTCATGGAATCACATGAGGTGCTGCAATTAGAGCAATTTAACTGTCTTTTTACGCATCAGGATGCGGAACGGTCTAAAAGCACATCAACCGCAGGAAAAGCTATTGAGGATGTGGAAAGAGACTTAATTTACAGCACTCTGGAAAAAATGGGTGGAAATAAAACGAAGGCAGCAGAATTGCTTAAAATCACCACAAGAACGTTGAGAAATAAACTCCATAAATACAATGCGGAGTCGAAACCTATCCTGGAAAGGGAAACTGTTTCCTGTGCGGAATGAATATTTTACCCGGTTGTGAAATGCAATTGTTTTACAAACGACAGAAATAAGCTGTGGTTGAAGCGCTTAGGCAGGATAATTAGGGATGCAGCGATTCTGTAGTAAATGGCATTTATTTTGCGTTAAAATGTAAAAGGAGGGAAATTATGAGTATTGGTATAGGCAAAAGCGCTGCTTTATTGGAAAAGATGTTGGATATTTCATCAATCAAACACAAAGTTATTGCAAATAACATTGCCAACGTAAATACTCCGGGTTATAAGAAGATGGATGTGAGCTTTGCGGACCAGCTTGAGAAAGCTCTGAACGAAGGCTCTGTGAATAAATTTAACGCTTTACAACCCAAGATTGTAATTTCAAAGGAAGATACGAGTGAATCCGTACGAAACGACGGTAATAATGTGGATATGGATAAAGAAGTTTCGTCATTGGTAAAAAATACTCTTTCGTATAACATTTACACACAATTACTGTCAAAAAAGTTTGAAGGTATAAAATCGGCAATAGAGAATTCCAGAGGTTAAAGGAGTAATATATGGGTATAGATAGTATGTTTTCAGTATTCGATATAAGCGGTTCCGGACTTTCTGCCGAACGGGTACGCATGAATGTAATTGCCAATAATATCGCCAATGCTAATGCCACAGAGACGCCGGAGGGTGGTCCGTATCGTAGAGAACAGGTGGAGTTTTCATCATTACTCAATAAAACGATGAAAAACAGCGATATCAAAGGTGTTGAGAGATTAGGTGGCGTTAAGGTTCAGCAAATAGTAAAAAGCAAAGAACCTTTTAATAAAGTATACATTCCAGGCCATCCAAAAGCAGATGCAAAGGGTTTTGTGAATATGCCGAATGTGAGTGTTATGACGGAGATGGTGGACATGGTAACGGCATCGAGGGCGTATGAAGCGAACCTTGCAGTAATAAACTCGTCAAAAGATATGAGCAATAAAGCGCTGTCAATTATTGGAAAATGATAGGAGACTAATCTATGGGCGTTTCACCTATTAATAGCAACGGAAACATTCCGGTAAATAATGAATTTGTTAATTCTGTTGATGGAGAAGAGCAGAAATCATCATTTAAGAATACTTTAGGCGGCTTTATTAGTGAAATCAACGATCTTCAAACAAAGGCTGATGCGAGTATCGAAAATTTCGCGACGGGAAAGGTTGAGAATGTTCATGAAGTAATGATTGCTATGGCAAAGGCAGAAGTCAGTTTTAAATTTATGATGGAGGCACGCAACAAACTCGTTGAAACGTATAAAGAAGTAATGCGTATGCAAATGTAGAGACAGGTTTCAAACCTGTCTGTACTTATAAATAGTATACAGGGCATTCCTGGCAAATCCTCCTACGTTACAAATCTCCTCAAAATCGGATAAATTCCATTTCTTACCCAAGAATTGCGCGGGTAAATTCTTTGAATAAAGGCGCCGTGTGACAAGTGACGGGCGGCGACGTTTTTCCCTGTCACTCGACACCCGTCACCGTCACTAAAAACCATGTTAAAAAAATATACAGTGAGTCGTATTTTTATTGGAATTGTCAACTTCTGTGCGCGTGGGATTAAGTTATGAATAATGTTATCAATTATCGTGAACATGTAGTATTTATGCCCATAAAGCGTTAAGACTAATTTTACCCGAATAGCCTGATAAACCTTCTTGGTACTAAAATTGCTAGGTCTTTATTTATAACAAAGCTAAATATTGATAAACAATTAAAAATGGAGATAAAAAAGAATGAACCTCGATTTGAAGAATGTGATGGGGCAGATCGGCAATATCTGGAATGGAATCAGCTTATCGCACAAATTTATTATGATCATGATGACAATGGGGTTCATAGGCGGAATCATTGGAGTGACACAGTGGGCGAGGAAGCCGGATTTTGCGCTTCTGTACGGAGAACTGGGGCCGAAAGAAAGCGGTGAAATTGTCGATGTGCTTAAAGAAGAAAATATTCCTTTTCAAATCCGGGGGAATGGGTCTGCGATAGCGGTCCCCAGTGAAAAAGTACATGAAATGAGGCTCAAACTTGCAGGCAAAGGATTGCCGCGGGAGGAATCAGGGTATGAATTACTGGACAAGGTTGGCTTCGGTACCTCGGATTTTGTGCAGCGGATAAATTATCGCAGGGCGATTCAGGGGGAACTTGCAAAAACAATCAGACATTTAGACTATGTAGAATGGGCGCAGGTGCATCTTGCATTGCCTGAGGGATCTCTGTTTGTAGAGGATGAAAAATCAGCGACGGCTTCCGTCATTTTAAAACTGAAAAGCAGGAGCGCCGGTGTATTAAGGCCTGAGCAGGTTGCCAGTATCGTTCATCTGGTAAGCGCAGGGGTTGAGGGGCTTAAACCGGAGAATGTTACCATCACCGACACCCGTGGAAACCTGCTTTCCAAGAAGGAACTACCCTCATCGATGATTGGCGCTAGCAACGATCAGTTAGAGATGAAGAAAAAGATCGAAGACTATTTTGTAACGAAGGCCCAGGACATGCTGGAAAAGATTGTTGGCGCTGGTAAATCGGTTGTGCGGGTAAGCGCAGATTTGGATTTTAAGCATGTGGACGAGAAGCTTGTTGAATTTGATCCGGAACGCAGAGTCCCCAAAGTTCAAACGGTAACAACAAGAGTATCGGGCGGTGCGCCATTTTCGGGAGGCGGTGTGCCTGGAATGCAGGCCAATCTTATGTCGCAATCGGGAATTATCCAGTCGGTCGGGTCTTCGGAGGAAGAAGAGACGGCTCAAACGCAATATGAGCTGAGTAAAACAGAACGGATTATTGCAGACCATGGGGCATCCTTAAAGAGACTGTCCGTGGCGGTGCTTGTTGACGGGATGTATGAAGACCAGAAGGATGAGGATGGGAAGGTTCAAAAAGTTTACAGTCCGAGGAATAAAGATGATATGGTACGAATTGCGGCGCTTGTGAAGCAGGCGATCGGAATCGATGAATCGAGCAATCGTAATGATACTTTTGAGATACAAAACGTGCAATTTTATGAACCATCTTTTGAACAAGAAGATGCATCCTTGAAAAAAGAGCAGCAAAAAGAGTTCATGTTAAAAATGGCAAAAAACGGATCTCTCGCGATTACGGTATTGGTTTTTCTCCTCTTTGTGATGAGGAGTATGAAGAAACTGAAAAAGGCTAGAGCGGCAAATGAACAACATAACTTCTCAAACTACCATACATCGAATATGAATATGACGAATGAGGGGATGGAAGATGAAGAAGAGGAAAAAGCAAATGACGTAAAACACGTAAGACTGCGCGAGCGAGTTGTTAAAGATATCAGAAAAGACCCTGGCGTAACGGCAAGTTCATTAAAAAAATGGATTAATGCAGATATGAAGGCTATAAGTAAATGAAGACGGCAAAAGACTTAACAGGAATACAGAAAGTAGCCATCATCCTGTCTACCCTTGACGCAGATACTGCGGCAAATTTGATCAAGGAATTTGATGATACGCAAATTGCGGCGATATCCACTGAGATGACGAACTTTGATCGCATTGATAAGGACCTCGTGGAGCAGGTGCTCAACGACTTATCCGGTGAATTAAAGCTAAGTAAAAAGGCCGTAAAGTACGACAACAATTCGTTCAAAAAACTTCTTGCAAAGGCCGTTGGTCCGCAAAAAAGCGAAGAAATTCTGACGAGTGTTGAGGAGGGGACTTTGTTTCCCGTGCCTTTTTATCCTCTCAAGGAATCAAGTGAGGAAGAATTGCTGCGCATACTCGTAGGTGAACATCCCCAAACAATAGCGCTTGTCCTGTCTTATGTCGATTCGCAGCGTGCGGCTAAGGTGTTGATCCAATTTCCAGCGGAATTACAGGCAGATATCATTATGAGAATAGCGACGATGGAACCTCCTCCGTTGAAATTGTTATATCAGGTAAATGAAGTTGTTGCGTCGAAGGTGAAAAGTGACGACCGTCGCCAGAAAACACCGGCGAAGAAAAAGTTTAAACTTGCTTCAGAAATTATTGGCGGCATGGAAGGACCGGCGGATAAGAATGTGGTTGATATGATAAGCCATAAGAATCCTGAATTGGCGGACGAGATTAAAAAATTATTGTTTACCTTTGAAGATATTATTTATGTGCAGGACGATGCTTTTAGAAAGATTCTTACGGAAGTTGACAACGGTGTAATTGCCTTGGCGCTAAAAACTGCAAATGAAGAAGTTGCGAAGAAGTTCTTTAGCAACATGTCTAAACGTGTTGGAGATGCTGTAAGAGAAGAGCAAGAGTTGTTAGGTCCGAGGCTTTTATCTGAAGTGGAAGCGGCACAACAACAAATTGTGGATGCTATAAAACGACTTGAAGCAAAAGGGGAGTCTATTGTGAAAAAGAAGGGCGGAAAAGGGAGTGTTGAAAAATTCGTATGAAAAACAAGAAAGTGTATGCGTCACCGGATGTAAAAGGTATTTATGTATTACAATCGATACGATACCGAGGTGAGCCTCATCCTCTGGAAGCAACAGAACGGGAAGCAAAGAAAAAAAATGATGAAAGTTTTAGGGCTATTGAAATAGCGAAGGAAGAGGCATACAAAAAGGGGAGGCTGGATGCTGAACAGGACTTTAAAAATGAAATGGAAAAAATAAAAAGCGAATGCGCGTCGTTAATGGCCTTGTTTCAGAATGCGGTAAATCAGCTTATAGATAAGCGAGAAAAAATATGGCAAGAAAGTGAATCTGAGATCATAAAACTTATTCTGACCATTTCGGGCAAGATAGTCGGGGAAGAAATTCGTAACCATGGTAAAGACGTTATAAAATATGTGGTTAAAGAGGCTCTTTCCCATGTAAGCGGGAAGAAGATTGTTGCCGTGCGCATTTCACCCGATGATGCAAAGAAAATAAATTTATTGGAAGAGATAAAGTGGGTGGATCAGAATATAAAGATACTGGAAGATGGCGCGATTACTTCCGGTGGATGTGTAATAGAGACGGATTTTGGGAGTGTAGATTGTCAGATAGAGACCCGTTGGGAAGAAATCAGAAAAGCCCTGGCGGGAAATAAAAATGAGCCAGCAGTGCATTGATTTCAAAAAATATCAGGAAAGGGTATCTGTCGTAGTTCCGATCAAATTTACAGGCAAAGTGGCTCATGTTGCCGGCCTTGTGATTGAATCAAACGGTCCCTCCGTTCCGGTGGGAGATGTGTGTTATATTCAATTAAACAATAGACATGCGCTGGTTCCCGCAGAGGTGGTAGGGTTTAAGGGGAAAAAGATACTCCTGATGCCTATCGGTGAGTTGGATAGAATCAGCCCGGGAAGCAAAGTTATTGCATCAGGGGGTCCTTTAACGATAGGAGTCGGTACGGAGATTATGGGCAGAGTTATTGGGGGTTTGGGTGAACCAATAGATGGAAAGGGTTCGATGAAGCCGGAAGAATACCGCTCGATATATAACTCGCCTCCCGACCCGTTAAAAAGGAGCAGGATCAAAGAGCCAATAAGAACAGGCATACGAGTATTGGATGGATTGTTTACCTGTGGTAAGGGTCAGAGATTAGGCATCTTTGCAGGCAGCGGCGTGGGAAAAAGTACCTTAATGGGAATGATTGCCAGAAATTCCGGGGCTGACGTGAATGTAATAGCCCTCATTGGCGAGCGAGGGAGGGAAGTACGTGAATTCATTGAGAAAAGCCTTGGTAACGAAGCGTTAAAAAAATCTATTGTAGTTTCCGTCACCTCCGACAAACCAGCCTTGCTGAGAGTAAAAGGAGCATATATAGCTTCTACGATTGCAGAATATTTTAGAGATCAAGGAATGCAGGTTTTATTGATGATGGATTCTGTCACCCGATTTGCCAATGCACAGAGGGAAATTGGTCTGGCGATAGGAGAACCTCCCACATCAAAGGGTTATACGCCGTCCGTATTTGCCTTATTGCCAAAACTTTTGGAAAGGTCCGGCACCGGTTCAAAAGGGAGTATTACGGGTTTATACACCGTACTCGTGGATGGCGACGACATGAATGAACCGATTGCTGATGCAGTCAGAGGTATTCTTGATGGCCATATTGTGTTATCGAGAAATCTTGCCAACCAAAACCATTATCCTGCAATTGATATTTTGGAAAGTATTAGCAGAAGTATGGATGACATTATTACGCCGGAACATAGAAAAGCAGCTCATAGGTTGAAAACAGTGTATGCGACTTACAAAGAATCCGAGGATATGATTAATATAGGGGCTTATACAAAGGGAAGTAACCAGAAAATTGATTTTGCCATATCTATGAATGAGCAGATAAAAGATTACCTCAAACAAGATGTGGCGGAAGACGGTGATTTTGATGAGGCAGTGGGAAGACTTTTAAATATGTTTAAGAATAAATAACATCATGGGATTCCATTTTAAATTTCAGAAACTGCTGGAAATAGAAAAATGTAAAGAGGAAGAACTCGTTAAGGAATTAAAATTCTTACAGAAGCGACTACATGACGAAGAAAAGTTGCTGGTATTCTTGAAATCTGTGTTAACGATACAGCAATCCGAGATGGAGAAAGAATTAAGTAAACAGGCAGAAGCTAAGATGTTTGTTTTATTCGAGTCGTACTTTTCAAAGCTGAATCGTGATATTGTTACACAAAGCTCGAAAGTAGAAGACACTTCTAAAAAGGTAGGATGCGCGCGGGAAAATCTGTTACACGTCTTTAAAAAGAGAAAGGTGCTTGAAAAACTCCGTGAGCGGCACGAGAAAGAGTATAAAGAGCGCGTGTTAAAGATGGAAAATAAACATTTCGATGAGATTGCAATATCAAAGTTTTATTACCGGCATAAGAAAAAACAGATTCATTGATAATTTCCGGAGAATGTAATTATGAAGCTCCCAATAAACAAAAAAATGATGATGCTGCCGGGAATAGGGATTGTTGTTTTTGGAGTCTCTGTTATGGGAATGCTTTTTATGAAAGGTTCCAGGACTCCACCAACACCTCAAGTTCCGCAGACAGCATCGCAAGATGAAGAAGGAAACGGCGATCCAGATGTGAATCATGGGGGTACGGCTACTACAAAACTTGCAAAGACGGATAAGGAAAAGAAAGAGAAAACGACAGCAAAGTTGCCGTATGTGTATAAACAAAATGCTGCAAAGATATTTAAGCCGCTTTCGTCAAATGAAATGGCCAAAATGCTTAAAGAAGTAGAGGCGGAAAAACGCGAGTACGAGAAGAGAAATGAATTGTTAGATTTTAAGGAAAAGACACTCGAGTCATTACGCGCTGATATGGACGCCGAAAGGAGAGAACTCGATACCCTTAAACGGGAACTGAATAAGTTGCTTGATTCTGTAACTACGCAAAAGGTAGCGTTGAAAAAGGAAACTATTCAACTGGATGAAGCAGAATCCAAGAATATCAAGAGATTAGCAACCGTTTATGGGGGTATGAAGCCTGAAAAAGCGGCGATGATTATAAAAGAAATGGATGAGGAGACTGCAGTGAAATTATTGACGATGATGGATGGGAAACTCTCAGGCAGGATTTTAGAGTCTTTCGAACCTAATCTCGCTGTCAAATTGAGTGAAAAGTTGAAATTGTTGAGAAGCGATTTCAAAGGCGTCAAAAAATAATTAAGATAAGATATAGAACTTCATGAATTAACATGTTAATATGTTGATGAAGATTTTATTAAAATAACCAGGGAGTTTTATGTAATTTAAATAATATAGAGGCAAAGATTATGGCAGAAAAAGAGGAAATAGCAACGAAAGAAGAAAACAAGGCCGCAGAGCAGCCTCCGGTGGTGGAGAAGAAAAAAGGCAGCAAAACGATTATGATGATGGGGATTGTTGTCCTGATTTCTGTAGGATGTGCATTTGTGTTTGTTTCGAAGGTATATCCACTTTTAACTGGAAATGCTGCGGCTGATGCACTGGCGCCGGAAAATCCGGAAAATGAAACAGCGGTAGAAACAGCAGAGGCGCAAACGGTAAAACAGCCGGAAACAAAGAAAGAACCGGCCTCAACATCGAAAAAGAAAGAGGAAAAAGGAAAAGAGGGCCAGGGAGGCGCCGAGAAGGAAGAATCCCTAGTTGTTCCTGTAGATACGATAGTCGTTAATCTGAGCGGTTCCAATGGGAGGCGGTATCTAAAGGCGAAGATAAACTTAGAGGTAAAAGATGGTGACGTAAAAAAAATCATTGAAGCAAAGGCTGTACAAATAAAAGACCGATTAATTTCTATCCTGTCCTCAAAAACATTAGAAGATATTGATGGGCTGGAAGCACAAGAGAATCTTAGAAAAGAAATAAAAGATGCTGTGGATGTTGTATTGAAGGCGGAAGGTGTATTACAGGTGTATTTTACGGAATTTGTTGTTCAATAACCAACGGAGTTAAGGTGAGTAGAGATGTCAAATTCTATACTAAATAATGAAGAAGTTGAAGCGCTGCTCTCTGCAATAGAGGGTGGACAGGTTTTAGTCGGGCAAAAGGTAGAACCGAAAAAAGATAAAAAGATTCAACACTATGATTTCAGACGTCCCGATAGGTTTCCGAGAGAACAAAAACGCCGGTTACAAAAGATTAGTGAAGAAGCGGCAAAAACTGTAGGGGCTACTATTTCCCGTTTTTTAAGGTCCTCGGTAGTTGTAGAACTCATTGCTATTGAGGAATTCAGTTACGAAGTATTTGTAAATTCCTTCACGGATGTTGTGTGTGCAAACGTTGTGAATTTAAAACCTCTCCCCGGGGTGGGTTGTTTGACTATCGATGTGGGTTTTTGTCTTGCTATCGTAGACCGGGGATTGGGCGGACCTGGGAAAATACCGCAAAAGGTAAGACCGCTTACCATGATTGAAGAGTCTGTGGTAGGTGTTGTATTATCAAATATTATGGAAGATATAAAGTCATGCTGGTCAAAATTAGCAAAACTGGAATGGACTCTGGAGAAAATGGAGATGGATCTAAGGTCATTGCAGCTATTGCCCATTACAGAACTTATGATTTCGATCAATTTTGCGATAAGTGGAGATCTTGGCAATGGCACCTTCATTCTATGTATACCGGTTACAAGCCTGGAAATGTTAATGATAAAATCAAGATTAGAGAAGGCTGACAGACAAAAGGAGATTGCCATTATTGAAAATGTTATTAAGGAAGTGGAATTGAACACTTCCGTTATTTTTGGGTCGACCCAATTGTCGCTTAACGAACTTATGAACCTCAAGGCTGGGGATGTGGTAAAACTTGACAATAAGATTACTGAAGATTTATGCCTGATGGTTGAAGGAAAAGCAAAACGATATGGTAAGCCGGGTGTGGTTGGTAAAAAGATGGCGCTTCAGGTGTCATGGGTGGGTTAGTTTAATCGTATAGGTTTTGAATTTGTTATGGAGAGATAAATATGGAACAGATCAAGGAAAACGTTTTGAGTGAGATTGCTGAAACACAATCACAGATACAATCAGTTCAATTTAGTCAGTTGACCTCCATGGGCGCTGATGGGACCAAAGGCGAAGGCAGACGTAATTTAGACCTGATTCTTGATATTTCGGTGCCTGTTTCGGTTGAGTTGGGTCATACAAATATGCTTATAAAGGATATTCTCGCCTTATCACAGGGTTCTATAGTGGAATTAGATAAGGTGGCTGGAACGCCTGTAGACCTGTTCGTTCGGGGGAAACTGCTCGCTCAAGGGGAGGTTGTGGTTGTGGAGGAAAATTTTGGAGTGAAAATTACCAATATATGCGGTTCAGAAGAATTCGTTAAAAATCTTGGATAATATATTTGTTCAAAAGCCACACCAGGCACAATGAGACCGTGTTAGAAGTTTTGCGTAGTATTGTATAACGTGCCCACATAAAAAACGTCCTTTTCGATGCCATTTCTCCACCATCCCGTCCCTTTGAAGAAATTTGAGGGAAGCGGACAATCCCTCACTGCGTAGTGTCTCCCTTGAAATGTAGTATTTACAATCCTTCTACGGTCTGTTGCATCTGTGAGTTGTCTAAAATTTCCACAAAAAGTACAAAAAGCCCACGATAAATAGCACTCCAAAATCCCATCAAAATCAAGGAACTTTGATAACTTCCGGACAGTTAAGAAACATCCGAAATAGCTCAATGTATATATCTTAAGCGTGTATACTTATCTCCTGAATGATGCAAACGAAATTATCTTATAACAAATAGAAGTGACGAGGCATATTATTTGCGCAAAGTGTAAAAAGTTTTTGGGAGAAAATGAGATGAAAAATAAATGTCTGATAGTGTGTTTGCTTTTCCTGCTATTTGTCTGTAACACGGCGTATTGTGATATTGAACCGGCGCAAAAGGCTGAAAAACCAGGGAGTGTTGCAACAGAATTCGATGGCATAGGAATTGTTTCCCCTTTTAATTTCTCGAAGATTACCAAGGTGCTGGAGTCGACAGGGATCGTAATCGTAATCATCGTTATTACGGTATTTTTCTTACGCAGGAAATTAGGAATTAAAACAAGTATGAATAGAAAAAAGCGGTACGTCCATATCGTTGACACGGCGTCTTTAGGTTCAAAGAAGCATATTCATTTAATTAAAATACCAGGGAAATTGCTGCTGGTTGGCGCCACGAATGAGAAGATTCAGTCGCTTACAGAGATAACGGAAAAAGAGATTGTGGAATCAATCGATACGGAATCTCAGGGCGGAGAATTTATGAAGTTCTTTAAACGCGCCTATACAGAACGAACATGATTTTTCATGGTAACACAAGGATAAAAATATGAGAAAAGGGTTATTTATTTTGGCTGTTTGTGGAATGGCGATAACGTTTGGCTGTATGGGTATCGTTGAAGCTGCCGGTGAATCGGCAAGTCCGCTGAACCTGACAATGAGTATCAATAATATGGGGAAGCCTAAAGAGGTGGCCAGCACCTTAAAGATTGTGCTCTTCTTAACGGCGCTTTCTTTATTACCGGGGCTGTTATTGACTATGACCTCTTTTACGAGAATCATTATCGTGCTTTCCTTTGTGCGAAAGGCATTATCATTTCAAACACTTCCGCCCAATCAGATACTCATCGGTATTTCGCTCTTTCTAACATTTTTTGTTATGGCGCCCGTGTGGAAGCAGGTCAATTCCGAATCACTCCAGCCGTACTTGAAAGAAGAAATTACCCAGAATGAGGCATTGACAAGAGGCATAGTGCCATTCCAAAAATTTATGCTCAAACAGACCCGTGAAAAAGATATTGCCTTGTTTGTGAATATTGCGAAGATGGAGAGGCCGAAGTCGGCGAAAGACATTCCTATGCACATATTAATTCCGGCCTTTATCACCAGCGAGCTTAAGACTTCATTTCAAATGGGTTTTCTTTTATTTCTTCCGTTTCTTGTGATTGATATGGTGGTAGCTTGTGTGCTAACAGCTATGGGGATGTTCATGCTTCCTCCTGTCATGATTTCGATGCCATTTAAATTAATCCTTTTTGTCCTGGTGGATGGCTGGCAACTGATTATTCAGTCTTTGATTTCGAGTGTGGCATGAAAAACAGAGGGTAGGCGCTTAAAAAAAATACTTTGACACTTTGAGTAAAAATTTATGATTTACGAATTACAATTTACAATTTTATTAAATCCCAAATCGTAAATTACTAAGGGAATTGGCTATGACAACAGAAGTAGTTATCACAATCGGTAAAGACTTATTACAAACAACATTTTTCCTTATGGCGCCCTTGCTGGTGGTTGCAATGGTGATTGGTTTGGCAATAGGCATATTTCAGACAATCTCAAGTATACACGAACAAACAATTACTTTTTTGCCAAAAGTGTTTGGAGTTCTTGGTGTGTTTTTATTTTGTTTGCCGTGGATGCTGCGCATGATGACCTCCTATACGGTAAATCTACTGGGAAATCTGACAAAATACTGTCAATAAAAGTTTATATGGAATATCTGATAAGTTTTGTAAATGACCTTCCGTTCTTTATGGCTGTATTTTTTCGCATCGGAGGAATGCTTTTTTTTGCCCCGGTCTTCGGTAATGCTCACATTCCTATCCCTGTACGAATCGCCATTGCCTTGATGTTTACCTTCATTTTATACCTCACATTCCTATCCCTGTACGAATCGCCATTGCCTTGATGTTTACCTTCATTTTATACCCAAGCATAAACAAAAATCAGCCCCTCCTGCCTTCTGATATTATTTCGTACGCATTTATTGTTCTCAAAGAGATAGCGATTGGCGCTGTAGTTGGGTTTGCAGCTTCAATGATTTTTGCGGCCTTTAATATGGCCGGTCATGTAATAAGCAATCAAATGGGACTTGACACTGCCATGGTTGTTGACCCTTCATCACAGACGGGAGACGAAGAGTCAATTATTTCGGTATTTTATAATATGATCGCTATCTTAATCTTTCTTTTAATTAACGGGCATCATTGGTTTATTAAAACAACTGCGCAAAGTTTCACAATGATCCCGCTCGGAAGTTTTGACTATACTACCATAACACTCACGAAGGTGCTCGCCATCTTTAAATCTCTTTTTTGGATGGGTATCAAGATATCCGCTCCTGCATTATTGGTTTTATTATTGTCCGTAGTAGCGTTAGGATTGATGACGAAGGTTGCACAGGAGATCAATGTGTTTATAATTGCCTTTCCAATAAAAATATTTATAGGGTTTTTTATACTTATTGTGTCGATTCCGTTTGTAATAAATGTAATGAAATCGTATATGCTTAATTTCGAAAAGAGCATGATATCCTTATTATCGACCATGTGAGGTTGAAAAGATGGCATTAGGCGCTGACACAGAAAAAACTGAACAACCAACCGGCAAGCGTATAGGTAAGGCGCGGAGTAAGGGAAATATTGCATTTAGTCCCGACCTTAATAACGCCGTCGTCTTACTGGCCGGCATAGCGCTTATATATGTCCTCGGTGTAATTACCTATAATAGCCTGGCTAGCACTATGAAACTAACCCTTGGTAATTTGTCGTGCAAGGATTTTAATCAAAGCATTGTGATGGATATATTCATAAATCAGATCTACGGGTTAGCGAAGATACTTTTGCCTATTCTTGGCGGATTGTTGCTCATTGGATTGGCCATATCTTATTACCAAACAGGCTTTATATTTAGTTTTGAGGCATTGCAGTTTGATATTAACAAACTCAATCTCGTAGCCGGGGCAACAAAGCTGTTTTCAACTAAGTCACTGGTAAAGCTGCAGTTTTCCGTATTAAAACTCCTTGTGGTTGGAGGGCTGGCTTTTTTAATAATCAGGAAGGAATTTAACCACCTCATTCATGCCCTTGACCTTAGCCCTGCACAAATATTCGGAATGATGACAAAATCGATGTATACTCTCAGTTTACGCATAGCGGCGGCATTGCTGATTCTTGCAGTTCTGGATTTCTTTTACCAAAAGTGGCAGTATAAGCGAAGCCTCCGTATGACAAAACGAGAAGTGAAAGACGAGGGTAAAGAGTCGGAGGGCGACCCGTTAATCAAAGGAAAGATTCGGGCTGTACAACGACAAATGGCTATGAAGCGCATGATGGCGGCAGTTCCTACGGCTGATGTTGTGGTAACCAATCCTACACACTACGCAGTAGCGTTAAAATATGAAAATACTGCTATGAAGGCGCCCACAGTAGTTGCAAAGGGCGCCGACCTGCTTGCAAAGCGCATCAAAGACATTGCAAAGAAGCATAATATACCGTTAGTAGAAGACAAACCACTTGCGCAAACACTTTATAAAACGGTTGAAATAGGAAAAGAAATACCGCAAAAATTGTATTATGCGGTCGCGAAGGTATTGTCATATGTATATCAACTAAAGAAAGAGCGGAAAAAAATATAAATCAGGTCTTCGGCGGCTAATTTTCCCCTCCTTTGATGGGAGGGGTGAGGGGAGGGTGAGCGGTCTTTTTCCTTCACCCCCACCTGGCCTCCCCCATCAAGGGGGAGGTATTAACAGTTTGAAATTTCTTAACAGCAACGTTCGTGAGGGTTAACTATGGCAACAGATAAAATAAATTCTATGGCAAAGACACCTTTTGCCCGATTGTTATCACAAGGCGAGATAGCATTAGCCCTGGGGGTGATAGGCATATTCGTCGTACTTATTATACCGGTACCGCCGTTTTTGCTCGATATGCTTATTACCGTAAACATTTCAGCTACCCTGCTTTTACTGTTAGTCACTCTCCACGCAAAAAGACCGCTGGATTTATCTACTTTTCCTTCCATATTGTTGTTTCTGACACTTTTCCGGCTGGCGCTTAATGTTGCAGCAACACGGCAGATATTATTACATGGATATGGAGGGCAAGTGATTGCGTCATTTGGTGAATTTGTTGTGGGCGGAAATATTGTTGTTGGAATGGTGGTATTTTTGGTGATTGTTGTTATCCAATTTATTGTCATAACCAAGGGCACAACGAGAATTTCAGAGGTGGCAGCCCGTTTTACACTAGATGCAATGCCCGGGAAACAGATGAGTATTGATGCAGACTTAAACGCCGGACTCATTACAGAGGACCAGGCGCGAAGTCGGAGAGAATCGATTTCCAAGGAGGCAGAATTTCATGGAGCAATGGATGGCGCAAGTAAGTTTGTAAGTGGAGATGCAATTGCGGGTATTGTCATCGTGTTGATTAACATCGTGGGTGGTATTGTAATGGGGATGCGCCAGGGTATGCCGATATCTGAGGCGTTGCAACATTACACTATTTTGACGGTGGGCGATGGTCTCGTGTCGCAAATTCCATCCTTTATTATCGCAACTGCTTCAGCCGTTATTATTACAAAAACAGCTTCCAGCGAAAATCTGGGCAGGGATTTGTCCGGTCAGATGTTTTCACAACCCAAAGCAGTGGCATTTGCAGCGGGAATCCTTGCGATGTTTAGTATCGTTCCGGGCCTGCCTAAGATGCCTTTCATGATTCTTGCGGGTTTTTTCGGTATGCTGTTCTTTATCCTCAGGAAATCGAACAAGCAAATACTCATTGAAGAAGAGACGGAAAAGGAGACAAAGAAAATCGGGCAAGAATCGCAATCTGAAGAATCCGTTGAAAAACTGCTTCATGTGGACCGTATGGGGATTGAGGTAGGATACCGACTGGTGCCATTGGTTGATCCGCAAAAAAACGGGGGCATCCTGGAAAGAATCAATGCGCTGCGGCGGCAAATGGCAAGAGACATGGGGATTATGGTGCCCCCCATTCGGGTGAGAGATAATTTGCAATTGGGAGCAAATCAATACGCGATCAAAATAAGGGGACAGGAAATTTCAAAAGGAGAATTGTTTCCTGAGTGTTATCTCGCTATTGACTCAGGTACAACTACCAAAGTAATCGAAGGAACGAAGACGTCGGATCCTGCATATGGTCTGCCCGCCCAATGGATATCTGGCGCAATAAAAGAAGATGCCGAAGCTTCAGGTTATACGATTGTTGATCCGGTGTCGGTGATGATTACACATCTTACAGAAATTATAAAGAGTCATGCATACGAAATTCTTTGTCGTGAAGACGTGCAAAAGCTTGTTGAAAATTTGAAGAAAGAATCACCGACAGTTGTTGAGGAATTAGCTCCCGGCATCATGCCTCTTGCGAGTATACAGGAGGTGCTTAAAAATTTATTGAAAGAGCAAGTGCCTATTCGTGATATGGCAACCATACTTGAGACAATTGCGGACTGTGCCCCTGTGACAAAGGACGCTGAGGTAATAACGGAATATGTCAGGCAAAAGATTTCCAGAATGATTTGCCAAAGGTATCAGAATGCGGAAGGCAAGATAGGAGTCATCTCTTTTGATCCGCAACTGGAGCAGGCTATTGCCAATGCAATTCATAAAACAGAGAGAGGAAACTTACTAGCTTTGGAGCCGAATATGGCACAAAAATTGATAGATAAGTTAGCAGAGATTGTAAAAGATTCGTTATCGTCTGGCTATGAGGCAGTTCTTCTGACGTCCTCTAATGTAAGAAGTCATATTCGCCGTCTTATAGAAAACGCATTACCTCAGGTGCCGGTATTGTCGTATAAAGAAATATCACAGGGCGTTAGGATTGAATCGTTGGGAATCGTGAAACTGTAAGCGCGGTGGAGTCCCCTCATGAAACATGTCCTCACGGAAGTGGGGAATGAGGATGTAGTTGCCGGGAGAAATATTGTTTGTGATAGGCTATTGTATGAACGCATTTAACTGTGAGTAAAAATTTCCTGGTGGGGAAGGAATAAATGGTATACGTGAGGGTTGAGGAGGAATTAAACGACGTGGAGGGTAAACAGAAAATAACCACAGGATTTTCTAAGGTAAGGACAATCGCAGTTACCAGCGGCAAAGGCGGCGTGGGAAAGACAAACATCGCAACGAATTTAGCAATGATTTTCCGAAGGTATAAAAAAAGGGTTTTATTGATAGATTTAGACCTGGGGCTTGCAAACATTGATATTTTACTCGGGCTTCACCCCGAATATACATTACAGGATGTTATTGAGGGCCGTAAACAAATGAAAGACATTATTCTGCAAGGTCCCGATGGAATAAAATTTGTCCCCGCAAGTTCTGGTATTGAAGAACTTACCAGTTTAAGTGAAAAGCAAAAGGAAGCGCTTTTTAAAGGGTTCTGTGACCTGGATGAAGAACTGGATATCGTTATTGTAGATACCGGCGCAGGGATATCATCTAATGTGTTGAGTTTTGTTCTTGCGTCGAATGAAATATTGCTCATAACAACACCGGAACCCACAGCTATAACAGATGCTTATGCCATGATTAAAGCCCTTTCCAGAAAGAAAAAAGATTTAAATATTAAACTACTTGTGAACCTCTCGAACAGCCGGGAAGAAGCCGAGTCGACGATGAAAAAAATTGCATCAGTAACGCATCGGTTTTTGAATGTAAAGGTGCAATACCTGGGATATTTGTTACAAGACCCTAATATCCCGATTGCTACAAGGCTTCAGAAATCTTTTGTAAAAGAATATCCCAATACGACGGCAACCAGTTGCCTTAATAATATGGTTGCTTCATTTTTAAATAGCGATGATGGAACGCAAACGTTAGGAGTTGAAGGTTATTTTAGAAGAATTGCAAATGAAACACGACTATAGGCGCTTATAAAAATATTTTAATTGTATAGGGATTTTCATTTTATTTATGCGGCTCACATGGCATATGCGATGTATAAATCCCCCTTAGAAAAGGGGGAACGAGGGGGTTGTAAGAATTCAGGAAAAACCACAACCCCCTGAATCCCCCTTTATTAAGGGGGACTTAGTAGGACTAATTTAACGATTTTCTCAATTGTTCGACTGAGCGCTCGCGCCGCAATCTCAAATTGTAATTCGTAATTCGTAAATCTGAAATCGTAAATCTTAAAACGGAGGTTTGATGGATGGAGGAACTATTAGCAAGGGGACGTATATATATTATCGTAATCGTGTTCTTTTCGTCCTGTTTTTTGGGACTGATGTCCAACGTATCCCTACCTATGCTTGCCCTCAGAAGTGTGGTAATAACGATTATCGTTGGAATCTTAAGCAGTTTATTCTTCAAATATATTGTAAGCGTGGCAAAAACAGCTTCACATGGTGGAATTGGTCAAACGCAAAAATCTGTATCTCCTAAAATTGATCAAACTATGGGACAAAATAATAAATAACAGTAGAGGCAGGTTTTAAACCTGTTTGTACAAAATTTATTTAAGGGGAAACGAAAATGGGTACGATGACTAAAGTAAAATCAAGCTATACACGGGGAGATTTAATGAGGCGTAATAAATTAATCATAGAGTACCTTTCATTGGTTAAATATGTGGTAGGTAAAATTATGGTGTATTTACCTCCTTTCGTAGACAAAGAGGATCTTATAGAGTATGGCATTCTAGGATTAATAGAAGCATCGGAAAAGTACGACTCAAAGAAGGATACAAAATTTGGCACATATGCTATTTCTCGTATTCGGGGCGCAATTTTAGATTACTTAAGGTCTCAGGACTGGTTGCCCCGTTCTGTGCGGGATAAGGCAACAATGGTTCGAGATACATACATTTCACTGGAGCAAAAGCTGAACAGACCGCCCCGGTCGGATGAGATTGCAGCAGTGCTCAAAATAAATCCTGCGGAGTGGGACAAATTATTGGCAGAAATTAGTTTTAGCACATTCCTTTCGCTGGAAGAGTACAATCAAAAATCTGAAGACAATTCGAGAGAGGAGAGAAATCAGCAAATTAAGGATCCAAAGGTTAATGACCCGTTAAGCTTTTTGGAAACACAGGAAGAAAAAACTTTCCTGGCCAATGCCATTGCAGAATTGCCAAAACGGGAAAGATTGGTGATAACACTGTATTACTATGAAGATTTAATGCTGAAGGAAATCAGTCAATTGATAGGCATTTCAGAATCAAGGGTATCACAACTTCACCATCGGGCGTTATTTTTACTTCGGGCAAGAATGAGCAGGGTTTCAGTAAATGCCTAGCCCGTATTGTGCAGGTGAATTTTTACTTCGGGCAAGAATGAGCAGGGTTTCAGTAAATGCCTAGCCCGTATTATGCAGGTGAGAATATATGTCGGATAATATCGAACGTATTCATGAAGAGCCCCTTTTTAGATGCTCGTCTATTAAAAAGACCGACGACGACAGGAAGTCAGGTGAATCTTTTAACTTTGATAAGCGGAAGAAAAAGGACGGCAAGAAAGTGGACAAGGTTTGCAAGAAACCAATTTCAGGTACCGGACAGAAAGCAGTCGATGATGTACGAGAAATCAGGCATAAAGAGTCAGATGAGACACACACGGAAGAAAATCGGTGTGGGAAAATAATTGACATAGAGGCATAGATAAAAATGACTGAAACAGTGGAATGTACAGTGGAATATATACCGGTAACATTGAATGCAATTCGGGTCGACACGATTGTGGGATGCGACCTTTATTTACAAAACCACATAAATGAAGAGATTCGATATGTATTATATTGCAGTGGAACGAGCGTCGTTAAATCAGACAAAATCGAAAATTTGCAGAAACACCAGGTAAAAAACTTATTTATACGCAAAGAAGATAAAAAAATATATTTAAAATACGTTGAATCGAGCCTAAAACATATTGTTAACGACAGTAGGGTAGATATTAAAGAAAAGGCATATATAGTTTACGATGTAGCTAAAAACATTATGGAAGATGTTTTTGAAGATCCGCGTTCTGGTGAACAAGTGGAACGATCAAAGATTTGGGTGTCAAACACCATCGACTTTATTGTCAGGAGTAAAGGCTCCTTTTCAGGTATGATGAGTATGATTTCCTATGATTACTACACATATACACACTCAGTAAATGTATCAGTATTGGGACTGTTATTTGCGAAATACCTGGGTCTTGATGGCGGTGAGATGCAGGTATTTGGGACCGGGTTGTTGTTGCACGATGTGGGAAAAACACAGATTGACCCAGCGATAATTAATAAAAAGGAAAGGCTGAATGATGAAGAGTTTGCAAGGATTAAAATGCATGTGGACTTAGGCGCAGATATTCTAAAACAAACAGGTGGTATCGATAGCACAAGTTTTTTCCCCATCATGCAGCATCATGAAAAGTATAACGGGAAAGGCTATCCAAACGGGTTAAAGGGCGATGCGATCCACAAATACGGTAGGATTGCAGGTATTATAGATGTGTATGATGCCCTGACGACACAAAGGTCTTATTCCGATGCGAGAAAGCCATTTGCGGCATTGAAGATTATGAATGAAGAAATGAAAGAGAGCTTTGATGAGAAATATTTCAAGGATTTCATCCTGTTTCTTGGTTCGGGCGGTGAAAGGCAGTATCAGAAAAGTAAGAAGAAATTTCCTATGTCGGTATAGGAAATATTTACACACTGGCAAGCGGCTGTTTAATTATTAGTCGCACCAATGCACCTGTGGTTGCGGCATTGAAAGATATAAAACGTTAGGGTGTATGTAGTTAATATTATATTCATCAAGAAGTTGTTTAGGAAATAATTTGGCACTTATATTGCTTACCATTGATATTAATAGAAAAGGTAAGTTGAGATGCTTCACTCCGTTCAGCATGACACAAAGTCATTCCTTCGCCTTATGTCATTCTGAGGCGAAGCCGAAGAATCTTAGGCTCAGAACAATGTCTGCGCGACAGCGAAGAATCTAATTGATTGTATAGGAATTTTCATTTTAGTAATGCAGATTTGCGTGTGGCAGCATCCATAAAATCCCCCTTAGCAAGGGGGTTGTAAACTCGTCCTCGTGAAAACGGGGAATAGCCAAGAAGAAACACAACCCCCTGAATCCCCCTTTGTTAAGGGGGACTTATTGCGGCCAACTTGGGAGAATAATTGCTATGACCCGTGCGCGGGTTCAGGTTTACAACCTGAACCCATGAGTTTATTTGGGTAATAACGCACTGTGCGAGCAATGGCGAAATCAACAATATAAAACGTAGGGTTCGGGTTGCAAACCCGAACCCGCAGAAGGTCAGGGCTAAAGCCCAATTCAGATAAGACCGTCACTAACCCATGGTAGGTCAGGCGTCCTCGCCTGACTTATGATGACAAGCGGGGACGCTTGTCCTACCTTAAGGCTGGGGTTAACGAATACACGCCATACCGGGGCTTTAGCCCTAATGGCACAGCAACATGAAGTTGTTCATGTTATTTATTGTTAATTCATTACAACTGTGTTTGGTGGGTCTGAGGCTTCGCCTCGCTAATTCCAGAGGATAATTGCTATGACAACAAATCTGTTAACTCAAACGGTTAGAGAAGACCTGAAAATAGTTCAGGATACACTAAGCGATATCAGATGCCTTGCTAAATTACATTATTTATTACATCATCCGCGTTCTACTGATAAATTGATGGATGAGTCCTACGACAGCCTAAAAGAACTTAATCTCAAGGAAATCGGATATGCCTTAACTTCGGTGCTTGATCTGCAAAGGATATTTCCTCTGGTCAACAACATTACTGTCAGCGGGACGGGCAGTTTGTCCGGAATTATTGTGTTAGTCAATGGAGATGAAGTCCAGTTAAAGGCCGCAAAAGGTCTGCCCGGCCACGTAGCGAATGATTCAATATTTAAGGTGGGAGACGGAGCCATCGGGTGGGTTGTGAAATGCGGGAAGTCGCTGGTTATTGATGATATTGAAAAAGATTTGCGTTTTAATAAGCAGCAATTTCAGTGGTATCTTGGGAAAACAGTGCTCTGTGTTCCCATAAGGGCAAGAGGCAGGGTTGTTGGTGTAATAAGCGTAAACAGTAAAAAGTCGGGAGATAGTTATACGGATAATGACGTACGATTCCTGGAAACAATTGCAGCATACGTAGCTATCGCTATCAGGAATACGGATTTGTATGAGAGACTGAAAAATCCCAACAAGCTGGACCACTTTACCTCTACGTATTATGATAAAAATCATAAATATCTTCCTGTTACGTTGAGAAGTATTAAAACAGGCGCCTTTGCAGGATGTGATCTGTATTTACAAACCGTAGTGAATGATGAAAATAAATATCTGTTGTATTGCAAGGGCAATAACCTGTTTGACGACGAACGGAAAGAATCCTTTGTAAAGAAAAATATCAATAAAATTTACGTTGCAAAGAACGGCAATGCGCAATACTTGCGATACATGGAAACAAATCTTGAGCAGGTAGTTCACGATGAAATGGCTACATTGCATGAGAGAGTTCATATTGTCTATGAAGTTGCAACAAACATGATGACAGATGCCTTGAAAGACTCAAGCGTCGGTATCACCGTTGAAAGGGCAAGGGATTGGACTACGGTTGCGCTTGATTTTATGTTGAGAGATAAAGAAGTTTATTCGCATCTGATGGAAATGCTGGCCTACGATAAGAATGTTATGAGACATTCGGTAAATACGGCCATATTAGGGTTGCTATTCGGATATTATCTTGAAATGCCAGTTAATGATCTTTTGACATTAGGCACTGGCTTGCTTCTGCATGATATCGGTAAAGCGAAGATAGACCATTCTATGATGAAAAAAGATATGGAAGAATTGACGAAGGAAGAAAGAGAGCAGATGAGAAAACACACCGATTTGGGTTTTATTCTTCTATCGAACAGCGGCAATCTGCCCATGGAAGCTTGCCTCATTGCGAAACAACATCACGAACGATATAACGGGAAAGGGTATCCTGATGGTCTGAAGGGTGAGGAAATCCATTATTATAGTCGTATAACCCGTATTCTGGACGAATTTGAAATACGGATGTCTAAGAATACTCCAAACGATTCTAACGCTGCTTTTAACGTATTACAGAATATGGTAAAGGGAATGGATGGGAACTTTGATAAAGGGATATTAAAAAAGTTTATTGATTTTTTACAGGTTAGCGCCGGTGAAGAATCAGATGAAGCCCAACATAAAGTTGTTGAATTAGTGGAGTAGAATCCAAAGAATAACAGCGGGCGCCTGGTTATTCCTGAGATTCTTCCAAAAAATGTAATTGTATTATATTGTGAACTTTAACAAGGAGGTTTAATTATGGGATCGAGAATTAATACCAACATTGGCGCTTTGAATGCGCTGAAATCGTTGAATGATGTCGGTAATCGGCTGTCTGTTGCTCAATTAAGGCTGGCCACAGGCAAAAGAATCAATAACGCCGGAGATGATGCGGCCGGTTACTCCATTGCCAAAAAGTTTAACGCCCGCGCAGAGGGCTTGGGCCAGGCATTAAACAACATCGGCTCTGCCAAGAACCTTATCGCAGTTGCGGAAGGGCACCTGGGTAACATCGTTGACATCCTGACGCAGATGAAAACAAAGACCATCCAGGCGGCCGATGACTCACTGGGCACTGCTGAGCGTACTGCTATTAAAGGAGAACTGGTAAAATTAACCAATCAGATCGACCTCGAGGTTAATCAGGCCAGGTGGAACGACAAAACAATATTCAGCGGCGCTGCTACAACCGGCGCATCAAGTGGAAGCGGACTGTTTAAGTTCCAGATCGGCGCAGGGGCTAGCACCACAAATGACATAATGAAGTTTGATTTACTTGCAAAGGCCAACGTCAGCTTTGATTCGGCTGCTTCAACCAAAGGTTTTTCTTCCTCCGGATTGAATGTTACGGTTGCTACAGGCGCGATTGCCGGTTCAATAGTTGGTTCATCAGCGTCTGCTCAACTATTAATGGCCAGGATAGATATCGCTATAGCCGATGTGTCTGAGGCATTGAGCTATATAGGTTCAGTAGTAAACAGGTTGACGTATCAGGAGACAAGTTTGACTATATCCAAGACGAATACCGAGGCAGCGAGGAGTCGTATCGAGGATGCCGACATGGCATTTGAGCAGTTGGAGGCGACTAAGCTGCAGATATTACAGCAGACCGCCAGCGCGATGCTTGCCCAGGCAAATACAGGGCCACAGGCAATACTGAGCCTGTTCAAATAAATAGTTGAATTGTACAGAAATTTATTTGTGCAGCGTACATGGCATCTGCGACGTACAAATCCCCCTTAGAAACATGTCCTCGTGAAAACGGGGAAGGGGGCAAAGGGGGTTGTAAACTTGTCCTCGTGAAAACGGGGAATAATGCAGTCAAAAATACAACCCCCTTTTTCCCCCTTTATTAAGGGGGACTAATTTGATGAACGATTATTTAAGATGACCGTTTTGCGTTAGTAAAACGGTCATCTTTTTATGGTTTCCCAGGAATTGGTCAAAATAATGGTATCTGTTCAGCCCCCTCCCCTAACCCCTCCCACAAGGGGCGGGGAAAAATGTTTCCTCCCCCTGTCCCCCTCACTGAGGGGGAGAAAGGGGGAGGCTAGGTGGGGGTGCTGAACTGTTACAAATAATGAAACACAAGGTGGTTGCATGGTGCGTCTTTCTGCCTGTCTCATTGTTAAAAACGAATCACTCCTTCTCTCTCGTTGTCTTGAGAGCCTCCGTTCTTTTGCAGACGAGATAATCGTTGTTGATACAGGCTCCACTGATGACACAATAGAGATAGCGCAGAGCCATGGCGCACAGGTGAAATATTTTACGTGGATAGATGACTTTTCTGCCGCTCGTAATGAGTCCTTACGCCATGCCAGCGGCGACTGGATTCTTTATATTGATGCAGATGAAGTTATTGATAGTGTAAACGCCGGTAAAATTCGCCAGGTGATTACACAAAAGGATATCATGGGCGCCACGGTGCGCCAGTGTATTCCTCAGCAAGCTGAGAACATCGTTACCGCTTTTTATATTGAGTACTGCCGTCTTTTTCGACATCATCCCGCCATTCGGTTCGAAGGGGCAATTCATGAACAGATTCTTCCATCAATAGAACGTATTGGAGGAAAGGTATTACGCACGGACATTGTTATTCATCATTGGGCGTATGCAGCTACTGAAGAGAAAAAGCGTCATCGGGCAGAACGAAACCTTCGTTACCTGCTAGCCGAGGTAAAACGGATGCCGGAAGACCCATTTGTGCATTTCAATCTTGGGATGACTTACCGGGAACTTGGACAACAAGATATGGCAATTCGCTCCTTTCATCGTGCATTGGACAAAGACGATGGCCATATCAAGCGTGAACTCATAGGTCAGATACACTTAAATCTGGCTAAACTATACCTGGAATCAGGCAGTAGCTCAAAAACAGCGTACCATGCCCGTCAAATCTCAACTTTTGAACCTGATAATCCCTTGTCTTATTATATATTGGCAACACTGGCGGTAACTAACAATCAATTTAATACGGCAATCAAGTATCTGGAGAGTGCAATACAAATCACCAAAGGCAAAGAAGGATTATCTCCAAGCGCAGATTTGAATATGTCCAGGATTTATTTAGAACTAGGCTGTTGTCGTAGCGCAGCAGGTGATTATCAGGGTGCCGAGGCGGAGTTTATTCGTTCTATAGAGTGTAATGCCTCAGTTGCGTTACCCCATTTGCTATTGGGGAATTGTCGCTTTATGCGCGGTGATCTGGCCGGGGCCAGGGATATGTATGAGCGTACCCTTGTCCTGGACCCATCGAGGGAAGACGCGCAGCGTGGTCTTGCCTTGTGTTGCGGGCGTGAATAATTGAAAAGAGGTGAGGATGATGGCTATTGAAGAATCTTTACAACGGGGTATTGGTCTGGCAGGACAGGGAAAACTGCATCAGGCGCTTGGGATATTTGAGGATATTCTTAAAGATTGTCCTGACGAGCCCCGCGTCCTCTTCAATGCTGCGGTGATTAATAACCGGCTAGGGTATAGAGATCGTGCGCTAGGTTTGTTACAACGTAGTATAGATGCTGATTCCTCTTTCGCCAATCCTTACTATTATCTTGGTCAGTTGTATTTGCAAAATGGATGTTACCAGGAAGCTTATGAGGCATTTCGTAATACAATTGCCCGTGATATTGAATTTGCTTCGGCTTATGAGGGGGCAAGGTCGGCGGCATCGGCTATAGGTCTACCGGTAATTGCTGATGAGGCAGAGGTTGTTTTTTACACCGGAGGTTATCCGTTTCATGGCGGGACGATGGAAGAAAAAGGGCTTGGGGGCAGCGAAAGCGCCCTTATTTACATTGCCCGCGCCATGGCTGCACAGGGGGTAAAGGTGCGCGTTTTTTGCAACTGCGAAAAGCCAGGCGTTTATGATGGTGTGCGCTACGACGATCTGGTGGATTTTCACATTTACCGCAATTTGTATAAATTGCCGGTGCTCATTTCCTCCCGCTCACTACGGCCTTTTAAGGTTGATTTACAGGCACAGTTGCGTATCCTTTGGATACATGATGATATTAATGTTCCATTTTTAGAAGGGGAATGTCCTTCTCGTCTGCCCATTGATCGTATTTACGCCATTAGTCATTGGCAGAGGGATGTGTGGTCGCGCCATTTTAGTATTCCCGCAGAACGTTTCTTCCTGACGAGAAATGGTGTAGATTTGAAGTTGTTCAGACCCGCTGAAAAGAGGAATCGTAATCGGTTAATTTATGCCAGTCGTCCTGATCGGGGATTGAATATTTTGTTGAAACTGTTTCCTTGCATTCGCCAACAAGTCCCCGACGCCGAGCTGCACATTTATACCTATCAATTACCTGATGATAATCTTGAAGACCCTGTCTGGCAACAGGCGCGTCAGTCCGGGGTGTTTGTACGGACGGGCTTACCCAAAGCAGCGCTGGCAGAGGAAATGGCTACTGCCCGCCTGATGGTTTATCCAAGTACCTGGAGAGAGACATCGTGTATTGCCGCAATTGAAGCTCAGGCTGCAGGAACACCAATAGTTGCCAGCACACTGGCGGCTTTGTCGGAAACGGTGGCAGATGGTGTCAGTGGACACCTTATCCCCGGAGATCCCAATAGTGACGAGTTTGGCAGACAATTCGTTGAGGCAGTCGTTGATTTGATGAATAATGATGAAGCGTGGCAACGCCTCAGTCATGACGCCCGTAGTCGGGTCGAGTTACTTTACGATTGGGATATCCTTGCAAAAGAGTGGATTATTGAAATACAAAGTCTGCTTTCCTAATCGTTGTTTATTCACATGGCGCCAAACACGGGCATTACAAGCTGCTGGTTTGTAACGCTTCTGTCTGGACATTGTCTTGCACCTGAACCCATGTCTCCCGTAATTCTTTTAATATCTTTAAGGTGATATCAAAATTACCACGTTTAACCTCCCGCATGCAGTAATCGTACAATCTAAATAAAGAGTTGGCAATTTCCGCATAATCAAAGTTGAGTGAGTCGATTAACTCGACAAGAACTGCGCTGGCTTTTGATTCGTCTCTCCGATTACAAGCAGTAATCCCGGCATCATAAGCCTTTATCAGCAGTTGAACAGGGTTTAACGTCATTATTTCCTGCTCCAGATATGCAGTGCTAATCTTTTTTGTAGCGATCATAATTCAGGCCTCCTTTTTAAAAAATATCTGATGAAGTAAAGAGTTATGTATATTTATTTATCCGCAGACATCGACAAAAACGGGTGAATTACTCATGCGCTTTTTTAAATCATTCACAAGATGTTTGCTTTCCTGTATCTTTTCCAGATTAAAGGTAATATCTTTAATGTAATTTTTTATTAAAGCAATATTCTCTGTGTCAAAAATAACTATCGAATTTAATATTTGCTGAATTTCCTGTAATAATTTATCTGTATATGCTTTTATTTTATTATCGGCAGAGTCGGCGCATTCTTTAATAGAATCGTAATATTTTTTTGAAGATATTATCTTGTCGATTAATAGCCCCCGTTCTTCCATTTTTTTACTCAGGATCTCCTCATTACAGTCCTTCACCAGCATATCTTTTAGCGCGCTGGTATGAACGAAAAGTTCTTTATAATACTTTAACTGTATTGTAAGAATTTCAATTACTTTTTCGATATTATTTGTTTCGTCTGAGGGTATTAGTTTGCACACGTCCATATCGTATTTTTTTAATTTGCTTAGTATTGGTAACTGTTATTATATGACAGTTGAGTAGTAATCTGATTACCCTGAAGTACGGCAGTGTTCAGTAAGTCCTGCATTTTGTATAACTGTTGACGATATTGATTTTCTTTTATTTTCAGGCGCGCTTCCATCCGTGTTATTCTCGTCTCTATATCCTTTATTCGGTTGCTGATGACGTTTTTTGTCTCGTCAATAATTGAGCCTCTCGATGTAGATGAGCTCTCCACGAACGGTTTTATAAGGGTTTCCAGCTTTTTAGCAACACCGTTTGTGGAATTAAAAAGGTCTTGAACTGCCTGGGAATTGGAAGAGAGCGCATCGTTAAATTTCGTTGTATTCGATAAACTGGCTTTCAGATAACTATCAAAGGTAATGCCGATTTTACTGAGATAATCTGGATTCCCGCTGGTAAGCCCTGTTACTTGTTCTGACAGTTTTTTGTATAATTGGCTTCTTAGGGACGTAAATGTCGTATTTCCTGCGAATACGCCCCTTGCCTTTGTATATGCGTCTAAACCTGTTTTGTCTTTGATATATTGCGTTACGGAATTAAATTTTGTGAGAAAATCATTAACCTTTGATTGTAAGGCGCTGGTATCCTGCTTGACCGTTATCGTTGTATAGGTAGTATCTGTGTAGGCCGTGACATTCGTATTTTTAAGGGTATAGTTAATACCGTTTATCGTAAAGGTGTTTGAACTTTTAGTAATTTCATCCGATGCGCTGGTGCTGTTTATGGTAAATTTCGCATCAGTGCCGCTGGTTGCCGATGCGGTGTCCAATTTTAATACATTCATAAGATTGCCGGTTACATCCGACAGAGTAATCGTATCTGTGCTGCCAGCGCCTTTGGATTTAATAAGAACTTTGTCAAGGGAAGTATCATAGAACACATTTACATTTGCTTTAGAGCTGTTTATCCTGGAAATAACCGCATCGAGCGTGTCTGTTGATGTGTCGTATGAGATCTCCACGCCGTTAATTTTAAGTTTGCCGGTCGTGGTGCTTGTCAGTGCAGTATCAAAATTTGCATTGTTCAATATTACATTACTCTGAACGCCGGTGGCATCTGTAGTGCCGCGATAGGCATAGGGAGACGTTGTATCCCTCATTTTCACCTGCGTGAAAAATCCGGCGCTGCCCCCGGCTTCTGATTCAGAGAAAGTTAAAGCGGTTGCAGTTTTGCTTTCGAGATAGAATTTATCTTCGGTCTTGTTGTAATAAATATTTGCATTTACCCCTGCTGCATTGACCGCATCCATGAACGTCTGGACGGAGGTATAGGTGGATAAATCAGCCGATGTCCAGCTGCCGATAGTTACTGTCCCCGTAGGGGCGCTTCCAAAACCCGCATTAGCGAAACTCTTTGTCACGTCAATTGTGCCGCTGCCAGGAGCCACTTTTGAGCTGCTGATAGTAGCGGGCTTTGTTAGTAATGCCGCAGTGCTTTGTAAAGAGGCGCCGGTAGCCAACTGTTTAACGCGTATCTGATATGTACCTATAGCGGCTCCGGAGCCGGCGGATGCAGTTATCTTTGTTTCATCGCCTGAACTAGATGTCCTTGAGTTATATATAGCGGTGGTTTCGGTGCTGCCAAGCTCTCTTGATAATGTCAAGAGGTCTGAGATCTTTGTCTTTAAATCGCTATGTATGCTGAGACTGCTGTTGAGGCTGGTTTTTTGAGTATTAAGCGTTGTTAATGGCCTGCGTTCCAACGCCATGAACTGATTAACCAGAGAATTAAGGGCGGAACTAGAACTGTAAGCTGAGGTAAGTGATGATGATATGGCCATACTATTAACCTCCTGAAACAAAAAGTTGGGGATGGGCAACATTAACCCATCCCCAACTCAAAACTTACCTTATTTGAAGAGACTCAATATAGATTGTGGTCCTGAGTTTGCCTGAGCAAGCATTGCACTGGCAGTCTGTTGCAATATCTGCAGCTTGGTTGAATTTAATTGTTCGTAAGCCATGTCGGCATCCTCGATACGACTCCTTGCTGCCTCGGTATTCGTCCTGGCGACAGTCAAGCTTGTCTCCTGGTACGTCAACCTGTTCACTACTGACCCAATGTAGCTCAATGCCTCAGACACATCGGCTATAGCGGTATCTATCCTGGCCATTAATACTTGAGCAGACGCTGATGAACCAACTATTGAACCGGCAAGCGCGCCTGTAGCAACCGTTACATTCAACCCAGTGGATGAATAACCTTTGGTTGAAGCAGCCGAATCAAAGCTGACGTTGGCCTTTGCAAGTAAATCAAACTTCATTATGTCATTTGTGGTGCTAGCCCCTGCGCCGATCTGGAACTTAAACAGTCCGCTTCCACTTGATGCGCCGGTTGTAGCAGCGCCGCTGAATATTGTTTTGTCGTTCCACCTTGCCTGATTTACCTCAAGGTCGATCTGGTTGGTTAATTTGACCAGTTCTCCCTTAATGGCGGTACGTTCAGCAGTGCCCAGTGAGTCATCGGCTGCCTGGGTGGTCTTTGTTTTCATCTGCGTCAGGATGTCAACGATGTTACCCAGGTGCCCTTCCGCAACTGCGATAAGATTCTTGGCAGAGCCGATGTTATTTAATGCCTGACCAAGGCCCTCTGCGCGGGCATTGAACTTTTTGGCAATGGTATAACCTGCAGCATCGTCTCCTGCGTTATTAATTCTTTTACCTGTTGCCAGCCTCAATTGAGCGATTGACAGCCGATTATCAACATCGTTCAACGACCTTAATGCATTTAACGCATTAATGTTGGTGTTAATTCTTGCACCCATTTTTAAACCTCCTTGTTTTAACGTTTTTCCCGTATTCCATGACGGGAAGAAACTAATTTATTCTTCGATATAAATTACAATAATTTAAGAGACTGACTAGTCTGGTCTTTAAACTTTTCTACGGTACCTGTTGTAATTATCGGCAGAAAGTATAATAAGTTTAGTACATTTTTAAAAATATTGTTATCCGTTTCGGATGTCAGACCGTTACCTCGTTTTTTAAATTTGCAGCAGGTTGATTCTTGAATTTCTTTTCCAGGGAAATAAGATTTTGCGAGGCGTAATGACAGGCAGGGTCTAATTTGAGCGCTGCCCTGAGTCCGATTATTGCAGATTCTAATCTGCCCAATCTGGCGTAACAAATGGAAATAGCGGCAATTACATCAGCATTGGCAGGTGAGATTTGAAGGTATTTCTCAAACAGCTCAATGGCAGTGGTGTGGTCTTCTATTTCTGTACAAAGATTTCCCAGTTTGAGGTATGTGCCGGCGTCTGTTGAATTTGATTTGAGCGTATTTTGGATGAATTTGATTGCGCTCTGCCGGTCGCCGTTTTTAAATTTAATCCTTTCCATAAGGCATTTGAGTTCCAGGTTGTCCGGGTGGGAAGAAATTATTGTTTTCAGAGTCTCTTCTGCCTCTTTAATTTGATTTGTTTGTAATAAAAGATTTACTAAAAATATATGTGCATTTAAATCGTTGTTATCTTTTTGGATACGTTGTTTGAAGGTGTGGATAGCTTCATGTGCTTTTCCCAGCATAATTTGCGCCTTTCCCATCAAGAGATATATCAAGTGATTAGCAATACCAAATTTTATAGCGGTGTTAGTGATACTTTCTGCCTCTTGAAAGCGATTTTGGGAGATGTAGAGGTGTGCAAGGTTTGAGTAGTACAATGATTCCTTATTGTTCAGATCAAGAGCCTTTTTGTAAGCCAGTTCTGCCTTATCAGAAAGTCCGAGACGATTGTAACATTCTCCGATATTGTTATATGCTTTATGTTCATAATAATATGTATCTACAATACGAAGGTTAACGGTAGGGTTTTTGTTTTCTTTATCTTTTATAATAAGATATTTTTTAAAATAATTTATAGCTTCAGCAAATTCTCCCTTCCTCGCCAATATATCTCCCATAACATATAAAATATCTAACGAATCGGGATTCTCGTTGATTGCGTCTTTGCAGATTTCTTCTGCCCTGTTTGTTTGATTTGTATTTAGCAAGGCATATGCAAGGTCAATATAAATCCTGAGCCTTTGGTTTCTGGAATCAACATCTGTCGGGGAGGCAGGTATATTCAATCCGCTCTCTCCTAATTCGATAACCTTTTCGAAATTATATTCATTCCTATAGTTACGGACCAGGTTTGCCAGGGCAAAGATATTATTAGGATCTTCCACCAGTTGCTTTCTCAAAAGGTCTCCGGTCCTTTTGTATTTATTTTTCATTTCTTCATTAGATAGGTTGTACCCATAATGGTAAAATCTTATTTCCGATGGCATGGCATTACCATCCAGGACAAGTTGATTGTGTACGATACCTTCAAAGCGCGCCTTTCCTCGGCGGAATACCCTTGTGTAATAGTGTTTTGATTGACCTCCAGGGAGTTCGCTGTAAATAGCAACGTATACTGCATTATATGAATCGGTTTGTATTAACTTATGAAGAAGTGGTATATCGGCCTGCTCAAGCGCCTCATCTGCATCGATTTGGAGAATCCAGTCGCCGGTTGCGTAGCTCAGAGAATGGTTCCGTGCTTCACTGAAGCTGTTGCGCCATGGATGATGGTATACTTTAGCGCCGAAGGATTGTGCAATTTCAACAGTTCTATCTGTCGAACCAGTATCGACGATAATAATTTCATCTATGGCGTCTTTAATGCTTTTTAAACATTGAGCCAAAAATTTTTCTTCGTTCTTTACAATCATGCACGCAGAGAGCGACGGTCTTCCGTTATTTGATGGCGTTCGATAGTTTGCATTCGTTATCATCTTTTACCTCGCAATAGGCTTTATATCCAGGCGCGGCGAAGCCGCAACCAAACAAATTTAACCAATTTGTTTTTTGAAAAATCAGTCCCTTCACGCCGGTTCAGACTTGTAGTCTGAACCAAAACCCCCCGATTGCTGCTGTCGGGGGCGAGAACGAGTGAACCAGCAAGGATTTTCAACCCCCACGTTAATGGATAAATTTTCGTGACTTTTTCGCGAATTTCGTGGGCTGTTGATAAAGTTGTCTATTGCCCAAGCGCCGATTTATAACCGGCGAGGGCCGCCTCCCAGTGTCCTAACTTTTCGTAGCATCGCGCAATATTTAATAGTATATCTTTGTTTTCAGGACAAGTCTTTATGTGCGCTTCAAGGTACGGGATGGCCTTTTCATATGCCTCCTGTTTTATATAGAGTTCTCCCAAATGCAAGAGTACTTCATTATCTGCAATACCTTCAGAAATGGTTTTTAATAGGGTATTGGTAGCTTCAACAAGATTTTCCTCGCTTAAATAGCAGATAGCCAGATTCTTATAGGGTGTAAGATACTTACTGTTGGAAGCTATGGCTTTTTTTAAATAGTCTATAGCCGTTTGCAAATGCCCTAACTTTCCGGAACAAATTCCTAACCCATTGTAAGCAGTGTAATCGTATCCCATGGTGTCAACCATAAGGGAAATTTTATCTATGTTTTTGAGATACCATTCGCGGAGCAACAAAAACCGTCTGAAGTAATCAATGGCCTTTCTGTAATCCCCTTCCTTCAAATATGTACAGGCGAGAGTAAATATGAGGTCTATGTTTTCCGGTTCGATTTTTAACTCGGCTAATTTTGATAAGGCAAAGTGGCACAATTCCTTTGCCTTTGAATAATTTTCATTATAGAGATGGCAGTTTGCCGTTTCATAAATAATCATGACATAGTGATGCAGATTAACGTTTGTGCCTTGTATCCGTTCATCCCCCTCCCCTAACCCCTCCCACGAGGGGCGGGGGAAACTCGTTCTCGACTCAGATCGGGGAAACGTTTCCTCCCCCTGTACCCCACTGTGAGGGGGAGAAAGGGGGAGGGGGGAGGTCAGGTGGGGGCGCTGAACTGTTACTGTTCCACCATGTTTCGAAAAGGAGCCGGATGACATTATTTTAAGGGCTTCTTCTCCCGCATTGATACCGTCTTGAAACGAGTCTTGTATGCGGTAATTGCGTATCAGGTTAAACCACGCAAAACTATCGTGTTTGTTTTGCGCAATTTGTTTTTTCAGTAAGCGGGTGGTCCGCTGCCATTTTATCCGCATCTTTTTTTCATCAAGGTTATATCCATGGTGGTAAAGTCTGATCCCTGTTGGTAGCCGTTCACCTTCGATAATGGTTTGCTCGTGGATGATGTCTTTGTAAAATCCCTTGCCGCGCCGGAAAACACGCGGATGATAGAATGTATGCAAACCGTCCTTTATAATGCTTTGAACAGCGATAATAATTCCATTATATCTATTGTCTCTTATTGCAAGTCTGAGCTTCGGTATATCCGCTTGTTCCAATTCTTCATCGGCATCTATCTGAAGAATCCAATCTCCCGATGCGTGGTTTAAACAATGATTTCTTGCCTCGCTAAAACTGTCATTCCATGGGTGATGGTAAACCTTTGCCTTGAATTCTTTGGCAATAGTTACCGTATTATCTGTGGAACCTGTATCGACGATAATGATTTCATCGACTACATCTTTGATACTCTTTAAGCAGTTAGGCAGGAGTTCTTCCTCGTTTTTTACTATCAGGCACGCTGAGATATTTTCTTTCTTTAAGGTTTGCATGTGCATATTAAAGTTGATTCCTGGAATTTCCTTTAGCTGATTTAGTTTCCTTTTCAAAGGGAATCCAATGTGATTTTCCGATACGAAAGTGCAAATACTATGCCTTATTAAATCGCATTTAAATAATTATGGAATTCTAATATGTTTCTTAAGCAAACCCTACAAGGGTATTCTTCCAGCTGTAGGACAAGAAAAATACGGATGCTGTCGGTATTCCCGGACACATATAGAAGTTTTGTGTAAGAATAAACTAAGGTGTTATTCTCTACAGGATGTTTAATATTTATTCAATGTTTAATCATTGACTTTCTTTTTAAAATAGTTAGGATGTAGCCATACCCAGTAGTGGAGGACATCCGGGATACGATAGCAACAGAACCAGAGGCTATCGAATTAACCGAATTAGACAAAAGGGAAGAAACCATTGGATAAAGATATTTTAGCAAATGAAGATATGAAAACTCTGTTATCAGAGATAAAGAATACTCTTGAGAAATTTTTGGGAAACAATATGATGAAGATAGTCCTTTACGGCTCGAGGGCAAGGGGAGACTATGATACCGAATCTGATATTGACATAGCCATTGTTGTCCGATGGTTATCAAGGGAGCTAAAAAAGCAGATATTTGATGTAGTTGCCGATATCGAAGTAAAATATCTTGTTTCCATTTCAACCTTGGTACTCTCAGAGGAAAATTTTGCCTTTCTTAAAAAGCGGGAAAGAAGAATCGTTGCTGACATCGAAAGGGAAGGGATACCATTGTGATAGAAGAGAATAAAAGGAATAATATCCATGATGAGCTGGATAAGTCGTCTGAAATCTTGCAAGAGGCAGAATTGCTTTATAATAATGGTTTTATCAATGGGGCTGTATCCCGACTTTATTATTCTTCGTTTCATACAGTAAGGGCGCTTCTTTTATCAAGGGGCCTCGAGCCAAAAAGCCATGAAGGCGCCCTCCGGCTTTTTGGTCTGCATTTTATAAAAAAAGGTGTATTTGAAACAAAATATTCCCACATATTCTCCAGGCTTATGAAATACAGGGAAGAAGCTGACTATAATCCTTCATATATGTTTACTCAAGAGGATGTTCTCGAATTTAAAAAAGACGCCAAAGAATTGCTTGACAAAATCAGGATGTATTTAACAGAAAAGGGATACCTTTAAAAAGCGGTGAACTATTACGAACAACCTAAGGTGTTATTTTATACAAGATGATTAATTTTAACTCATTGCACTTGGCACGCGTGAGCAACTGTAAGCCCTGATTAAACTGGCGTAGGGATTACGGAACATGTCCGATACCACACTGTCAATATTTGTATCAATGTTTGAGATGCATCCCTTTCAAGTTCACACAATATTCGCCACCTACGGGAAAATACTTATGCCTTAACGAATAGCTTCGTATGTTTGCAGACGAGAGATAAACCTAAGTTACCTATGGGATATTTTCCCCGAAAAGGTAATAATTATTAGGTAAATGTCTTATTTCATAACTAGACCATTTGTAATTTCTTAGAGAATCTTTCCATGCTGAAAAATATTTACTATTATCTATTTCTCCAAACTGTTTTTGATATGCGATTAAAAATAAATCAAAATTTTCAATCACACTCAAGATTGTATTTCTTAAATATATTGGTGCTTCACTTATTGACCAAGTCGCGATAAAGATTGATTTCTTTTTTGATTCTTTATTACTTAAAATCTCTCTGAGCACTTCAGTTTTAAAAATACAACTAACTCCATTTGTATATTCATTTGCTCCATACTTTGCGTTTATCCCAATACTCTTTAAATAAAATTCTTGAAGTGCCGAAAAAACAGGAAGATCAAAAATGATATATTTGCCTTTAAAACCCAGATTATGAAATAATCTACACATGCTCCCATATCCCCCTCCAAATTCAAGCACATAATCTATATCAGTAATATTCAATTCCAATTTATTCCCAAGTTGGGCTAAATGATATGCGTGATGGATCAAATTACCACTACTTTTAGGGTAAAATATACAGGGATCAGGGTATCCTATCTGGACTTCCTTAGTGGCACTTTTCCAAATGTGCCAATTACTTTCTGTTAAAAACTTTAGTTCATTAACAATGTAAGATGTATTTGCAACGAACATTGTTTTACGGATGACATCCCATTGAAGAAATCTTCCGGGGTCTGAATTATTAATGTCTTCGACTAACTCGGTAACATTATTACCCCATTCGGGTTGAATTTCAGAATTATCTGCGTCAGAAAGCAAAATATTATTTACATGGTTTCTCAAATTATTGATAAGCAAAAGTTCATTATCCATTGTTCTCTCCTGCGTAAAGAGTCTAATAGGCAATCCCCTTAGATGTTATCATAAAATAAATGTTATAACATGCTAAGCTTACTATTGAGTAATATTAGGTAGAGACAATTAAGATGATCACTTATTTCGTGACAAACCCTTAGCTAAACGAAGGCGTACCTTTAACAAAATAATTGAATTTCATACAGTTTTATTGTTGTTTAATTCATGTTTGATAAAGTCAACAATACGTTTCGAAGCACGTCCATCGCCGAAAGGATTCTCAATATTTGCCATTCGATTATATTCTTTTGTGTCTTCTAACAGACGGATTGTTTCTGCAATAATAGTATCGGGATTTGTGCCAACCAATTTTGCGCCGCCTGCTTTTACTACCTCTGGACGTTCCGTCACCTTACGGAGTATCAGTACCGGTTTGTTTAAAGAAGGGGCTTCTTCCTGAATGCCTCCGGAATCCGTCAGCATGAAGTGGGCGCGCTTCATTAAATGAACGAAAGGCACATACTCCAGCGGTTCGATGAGATGGATATTTGGTTGGTTTCCCAGTATAGCATATACAGTGTGCCTGACGTTTGGATTCAGATGTACCGGGTATATAAAGGTAACATCCGGGTATCGTTTTGCCAATGTTAAGATGGCATTGCATATATCGGTTAGTGGTTTTCCGAAGTTTTCCCGCCGGTGCGCTGTAATTAATATTATCTTGCCTTTAATGTTGTTGAGCAGATCGGTGTCAAATTTGAAGTCAAACGCTGCTACATCCAATAAGGCGTCTATAACGGTGTTGCCCGTCACACAAATGGAATCTTCGTTTACTCCTTCGCTGGATAAGTTGTCTTTTGCCTTGTCAGTTGGGGCAAAATGGATGTCCGCTATAATGCTCGTTAAACATCGGTTTATTTCCTCAGGGAAAGGATGATATTTGTTGTGTGAACGCAATCCCGCTTCCACGTGCCCTACGGGAATATGTTTGTAATAGGCCGCCAGCGATGCGGCGAAAACAGTAGTCGTGTCTCCTTGTACTAAAACCAGGTCAGGCTGCTCCGTTTCATATATCGATTCTATATTCTTTAATACTTTGCAGGTAATGTCAGACAGCCCTTGTCCCGCAGCCATGATATTCATATCATAATCCGGCTTAATGTCAAAAACATTCAGAACGCTGTCAAGCATCTGACGATGCTGGGCAGTAACGGCAACGACACTTTTCAGTGAGTCTGAATGTTTTTGTAATTCTTTAATTACTGGTGCAAGTTTTATGGCTTCTGGACGAGTACCAAATACACTCATGATTTTAAACATGGTGACTTATTACCTATGAGAAATTATATAGGAATCAGAAAGACCGGCAACCGCTAGAACGGTCTTAAATCTATGAACCCACGTGTGATCAAGCAAGCACCGGTTTCTTCCTGCTGCTCCAATATTTAAGGCAATATCCGGGTGTGTTATATAATAGTGTAATTTTGAAAGTAAGTCCGTTTCATTCCGATAGCAATCAATTTCTTCTCCAAGGATAAAACAGTTTTCCAGGTCTTGATTATAAGTTGTCAAATAGAGGCCTCCCATCAGGGGAACCTCAAAATCCCTTCCCTTTAATCCTGTCAGATGAAGAGAATCCCCGATAAAGCCGAATCCTAAATTTACAACTGAACGGGAATAGATTACGTTCATCTCCTGGTGTGAAAGTTCTCCTGAAGGCCAGCCCTTGCCAAATGTTTGAACTGAAATCCCACAACTTCTTAACCACGCAATGATATGAGGTCTAGTGCCGTAACATTGGCCGACAAAGGAAACAGGAATATCTCTGGGCGCTGGTATGGGAGAAAATGAGTGAGTGTTTCCTCCTGGTGGAAGAAACAATGCCCTGGCGCCAACGCTAATGTACTTTTGAATATCTTCCTCTGATTGAGTGGTAATGCAGAGGTCGAACTCAGGCGCAATTTCAGCATTTCCAGAAAGACCGCCTGGCTCTTGATAGCCCCAGAATTTTACCTTGTCATCAAGGCTAATGTTTACTGTTATTATGTTCATTTTACCGATAGCCTGAATAGTATCTGGATAGACCCATCTTCCCGAGAGGTAAGAAAAGAAGAGATCAATCGGCTTCTCACGATGAGCTAATTCAACCTGCCGTAGTAATACCTTGTTGAAATCTGGTTTGCCTCTTCGATGCCAGTCGGCAGCATATTGATCGAAGGAATTTCCCCAATCATAGTGAATAACATCAGCAGTCTCTGCCCATCCATCTACCAAGCCGTGTTTTTCCCAATTGACGTGATGCACGGCTACGAAGATTCTGGGTCTAACCTTGCTGGTTAAAACTTTGCCTGTATTTGCAAGATGTGTTCTGATCTTGTCGATCTGTTCTTCTAATGAATTGTAAAATGCCATTGGATGAGTTTGTTGAGTTGTTCCGGAAGGGTTTTCGGCATCATTCATGGTTATATTTATAAATTTATCATGTGTAACATGGACACATTGGTTCTTGTCCAGGGATGACTTTGAAAGATATGTGGACATCACCCGTATGATTTCATCTGCCCGGTGAGTATAGGTATGGCGTGCTGCTGCCTCCGCATAGCCTCGCATAGCAATCGTATCCCGCTCTTTTGTGTGATCTAAATAGTATTTTGCTTTGTCACAGAGTTCGTCAAATATCTCAAACTCTACAAGGTGCTCACACGAGAAGGGGTTCTCTTCCGAAAGCCGTTCGGTGAGAAGAAACGATCCACAGCCGAGCGCCTCAAAAACACGGGTCTCCGTATCTTTATGATCTTCGGCATGAATGTTCAATACTATTTTGCTTCTGTTAAATAACTGGACAAGCTCTCTGCCAAAGGCATTTGCAATCGTCACATTGAAGTTGGACTGGAGTTTCTCTAATAGTATTTTTCTCCGTGGTGTTATCGAACCCACAAAAAGGATATCGATATCTCGCTTTATGTCAGAATTCATTCTATGAATGGTTTCATCAAATCCACTGAGCAAAATAGAGCATCTATCTCGTTTGACCCAACCGTATGATACCGCAGTCTCGATACACCTTTTGGTACGGAAAAAGATATGGTCAAACAGCCCGGATGAAA
>VGXX01000003.1 GCA_016873155.1 Planctomycetota bacterium
TTCGTCTTTGGCAAGCGTCACGATGTATTTCTTCATATTCAATCCCCCAATGGTTGTGGTTGAAATGAAGATAATATATCACACTATTTACGACATTGCAAGGTTGACGTGACAATAGTAGATTTCCATAGAATATACTCACTTCCTAAGCAATATCTAAAAAGTATCGCAGAAAAAAATTCACCGAGAATCCGATTATTGCCCCCTTATCGTGAGCATCTATCACAAGCATTTGCACGGTATTTTATGCGGGTTGGATTGCCGATAGACATTCCTAAAGATGAAATAAGGAATGTTACTGTCGGTTAAACCGTCATTGTGCTTTGCAATTGTTCTTCTGCAGTGCCTGTTTCAGCTTTTTCAAGTTCCTTCTTCAATATATTGCTCATATGATTAAAAAGTATTTTATACGCACGGCAAAGAGGATCTTTTGCCAAGGGATCTCCTGACATTGCGTATGCATTATAAAAACAGTTTTTTTTGTGTTTGTTTGTCGTACAGTTGCTTCTTCCCGAATCCCTGCGCGGCTCCTTTTAAATCACTTCATTTTTATAATGATTAAGAATTTTGCCGCTGTTATTTTCCTTTAGTAAGAAGATAAAAATACTATAATAATCTCGTCATTATTTGATTCCATAACACTTTTCACCCATAAAAACTGAATATGCAAAAAGACATGCCACGAATCCGTTTTGCTATAGACAGGGGAGGGACGTTTACGGATATTTATGCCGAAATCCCCGGGCAGGAGGATTTTTATATTATAAAACTGCTTTCGAAAGACCCGCAGAATTATGATGATCCTGCCATAGAAGGCATTCGCAGAATTATCGGAAAAGTCACCGGCAAGCCGGTTTCAGGGGAAAAAATCAATCCGAAATATATCGATTGGATTCGTATGGGAACGACGATTGCCACGAACGCGCTCCTTGAACGAAAAGGTGAGCGGGTTGCGCTGATAATAACGAAAGGATTCAGGGATCTATTGCAGATCGGCAATCAGACACGGCCAAAAATTTTTGAGCTGAACATTCGAAAGCCGGAATTGTTATATGAGACCGTTGTGGAGACGGATGAACGAGTACTGCCCGTAAAAAACCGTTCACGTGATCAATCCGTTGCGCGGGGAATTTCGGATGAATACTATGCGATACTGGCGGAGCCTGATCTGAAAAAGGTTAAGGGAGCGCTCCTTGCGATCAAAAAACAGGGGATTAACAGCCTTGCCATTGTTTTTATGCATGCCTACAATTACCCGAAGCACGAGTTGCAAGTGGCAGAGATTGCCAACGCATTGGGATTCGCCCACATCTCGCTTTCTTCACAGGTAATGCCTATGGTAAGGATTGTTCCGCGCGGGCAAACCACGGTTGTAGACGCCTATCTTACACCGCACATTCAGGATTATTTGAACAGCTTCCGTTCGGGGTTTTCCGGCAAATTGCGGGATTCTCAGTTGCTTTTTATGCAGTCCGACGGAGGGCTCAGCTACGCGAAACAATTTCGCGGATGCAACGCAATATTATCAGGTCCCGCAGGGGGAGTTGTGGGATATGCGATGACCACCTGCCAGCGGGATAAAAAGCAACCGGTGATCGGATTTGACATGGGGGGCACATCAACGGATGTTTCCCGTTTTGCCGGAGAATATGAGTTGATTCATGAAACGGAAACCGCGGGAATTTCTATTCAGTCGCCGCAAATGTTTATAAAAACAGTTGCCGCCGGAGGAGGTTCGCGTCTTTTCTTTCAGGAGGGCATGTTTGTTGCCGGCCCGGAATCCGTCGGGGCAGACCCCGGCCCCGTTTGTTACCGGAAAAAAGGATGTTTGTCCATTACCGATGCCAATCTGCTTCTGGGACGATTGCATCCCGATTACTTTCCCAAAATATTCGGGAAAAACCATGACCTTCCTCTGGATAAAAAGGCAACGGAAAAGGCTTTTGAGAAACTTACGCGGGAAGTGAACAATTATTATAAGGGTTTTGGCAAAACTTCTATGACCATTGAAGAAGTGGCGTCCGGTTTTATCAATGTCGCGAATGAAATTATGGCGAGGGCGATCCGGGAGATTTCCATAATGAGAGGGTATGATCTCAAGGAGCACATCCTTGCGACGTTTGGCGGGGCGGGAGGGCAGCATGCCTGTTCCATAGCAAAAAAACTGGGCATTTCAAAAATATTCATACATCGGTTTGCCGGTATTCTCTCCGCATACGGAATGGGGTTCGCCGACGTTGTGATCGAAAAACAGATTCCTTCAAACGCAATTTATAATGCAGAAAAACTCTCCTCTCTGATGAAACAACTCCGCACGCTTGCGCATCAGGCTTTAAAACAATTGCAGGAGTATGGGTTTCATAAACAAGACATTATCATACAATTTTTCCTGAATATGCGATATCAGGGAACGGATACGAGTCTGATGATTCCGCAACCGCACGATATGCAGTACGACCGCGCATTTAAGGAAATATATTTCCGTGAGTTTGGTTTTTATCCGGCTTCGAGGGAAATAGTAGTTGACAACCTCCGGGTGCGCGCGATAGGAACATCAACACACATAAAACGCTCAAAAATAAAGGAACACACCAGGAAGGTTAGTTTTGAAACGAAGACGCGCTGCTACTTTGACGGCTGCTGGCACGAGACGCCCATCTATTTTCTGGAAGCATTGGGGTATTCGTGCAAAATCTCAGGCCCTGCGATTATTTTGAGCGATACCTCCACGATTGTTATCGAACCTGACTGCTCGGCAACGGTTACGGAATACGGGGACTTGGAAATTACGGTAAAATCAGCCGTAAAAGCTGCCATTGGCACAAAGATAGACCCGGTCAATCTTTCCGTGTTCAGCAATATGTTTATGTCCATTGCGGAACAAATGGGAAGAACACTCCAGCGAACGGCAATTTCCACCAACATCAAGGAGCGGTTGGATTTCTCTTGCGCGGTTTTTGACCACTGCGGCAATTTAGTGGCAAACGCCCCTCATATACCCGTACATCTTGGCTCCATGGGCGAAGCAGTAAAGGCACAAATACGGATGAATCATTCCGGCATGAAACAGGGAGATGTATTTGTGACAAACCATCCTGTTATGGGAGGGACGCATTTGCCGGATATAACGGTGATTACGCCGGTATGGATTCAAAATAAAATTGCATTTTATGTGGCTTCAAGGGGACATCATGCCGATATCGGAGGCATTTCACCGGGCTCCATGCCTCCTTTTTCACGAATAATCGGGGAAGAAGGCGCGTGTATACAATCCTTTAAACTGGTTACGCGGGGAATATTCCGGGAGGAGGGAATCCGGGAGCTTTTAAAGGGCAGCAGATGTATTGAAGATAATATTTCCGACTTGCAGGCACAAATAGCGGCAAATCAAAAGGGGGCGAATCTCCTGCATGAAATGACACAAAAATATACACTAAAAACGACTCAAATCTACATGCAGTATATACAGGACAATGCTGAAAAAGTGGTAAGGGAAATGCTCAGGGGCTTGTCGCGCAAAAAGGGTTTAAATAAGGCGGTGGTTCTTAAGGCATCTGATTATATGGATGATGGTTCCCCGATTCGTCTGGCCATAATAATCAACCGGGAAAACGGGAGCGCACTTTTTGATTTCAGTGAAACAGGAACTCAGGTTTTTGCGAACTGGAATGCTCCGAGAGCAATTACCATTTCAACGGTTATCTACACATTGCGGTGTCTGATAGAGAAAGACATTCCCCTTAACCAGGGGTTTTTGAATCCGATTACCATAAAAATACCAGAGGGAACCCTTCTTTCCCCATCATCTGAAGCGGCGGTTGCGGGGGGCAATGTTTTGACTTCGCAAAGAATTGCCGACGTCATTTTCAGGGCATTCGGTGTGGCGGCGGCATCGCAGGGATGTATGAACAATCTTACCTTCGGCAATGAACGGATCAGTTATTATGAAACAATAGGCGGAGGCGCCGGGGCGGGAACGAATTGGCATGGACAGTCCGGAGTTCATACCCATATGACAAATACCAGAATCACCGATCCTGAAATCCTGGAGATCCGATATCCGGTCCGGTTGCGGGAATTTTCCCTGAGAAAAAATTCAGGCGGTAAAGGTTTATTTCATGGGGGAGATGGTTTGGTGCGTGAAATAGAGGCCAGGGAATCATTCAACGCAGCCATACTTTCGGAACGCAGGGTATTTGCGCCTTATGGTATGAATGGCGGAGAAAACGGAGCAAAGGGAAAGAACATTCTTATGCAAAAAAACGGAAAGATATTTAACATCGGGGGAAAGAACGAGATTAAAATGAATTCCGGCGATAGAATCCGAATAGAAACGCCGGGCGGAGGGGGTTATGGTAAAATATGTTGATTATTGATAAAAATAGTGTTTATTTTATGATTTATGGAAATTAAAAAAATTAAAAAACTACTCGTTGCCAACCGCAGCGAAATCGCAATACGTGTTTGCCGGGCAGCACATGAAATAGGAATAAAGACTGTAGCACTATATTCCTATGAAGACCGTTTTGCGCTTCACAGATTTAAAGCGGACGAATCATATCTTGTCGGCAAAGGCAAAGACCCTGTTAAGGCGTATTTGGATATCGACGGAATCATTCAACTTGCCAGAGATAAGGAAGTTGATGCCATACATCCCGGCTACGGATTTCTTTCTGAAAATGCGAACTTTGCCCGTGCCTGTCAAAATGCGGATATTACCTTTATAGGTCCGCGTCCGGAAATTCTTACCCTGCTTGGCAATAAGACCTCCGCAAGGCAGATTGCCGATCAGGCGCAGGTTCCTATACTTTCAGGAAACCAATCCCCTGTAAAGAGTCCGGAAGAAGCTGTGACCTTTTGCAAAAAACTGGGTTATCCTGTTATTATAAAAGCCGCACATGGAGGGGGTGGACGGGGAATGCGTGTTGTCCGCGGCGAGTCGGAATTAATCAGCCGCCTCGGCGAGGCACAGCGCGAATCCATGACTGCCTTTGGCTCCGATGAATGTTTTATTGAAAAATACATTGAAAATGCCCGCCATATCGAGGTGCAGATACTTGGTGACAAACACAATAACATTGTGCACCTCTACGAACGTGACTGTTCTCTGCAAAGACGTCATCAGAAAGTTGTTGAGATAGCCCCTGCACAGAATCTTGATGCGGTTGTCAGGCAGAATATCTGTGATGCAGCCGTAAAAATATGCAAATCGGTAAATTATGACAATGCCGGAACGGTAGAATTTCTTCTCGACGTAACTACGAATAAATATTATTTTATCGAAATAAACCCGAGGATTCAGGTTGAACATACCGTTACGGAGGCAATAACCGGAATTGATCTGGTCAAAAGACAGATATTGATCAGCGAAGGGTATCCTCTCCATTCTCCGGAAATTCGCATTCCAAATCAGGAATCGATTCAAATAAAAGGTGCGGCTGTTCAATGCCGGATTACCACAGAAGATCCGTCCAATAAGTTTATTCCCGATTACGGGCGTATTCAGCATTATCGTTCTGCCGGTGGAATGGGAATACGGCTTGATGCAGGAACTGCCTTTTCCGGGGCTATTGTAACTCCTTATTACGATTCGCTGCTTGTAAAAGTCACGGCATTCGGAATTTGTTTTGAGGATGCAGTGAGCCGCATGGATAGGGCTTTGGATGAATTCAGGATTCGCGGTGTAAAGACCAATATTCCTTTCCTTATCAATCTTATTAATCATAAGGATATCCTGAAAGGAAAGTGCACGACAAATTTTATTGACGAAAATCATGACCTTTTCCGTTTTTCCCGCCGAAGGGATCGTGCTTCCCTTATTATGCATTTTATAGGAGACGTTCTTGTCAACGGACATCCTCTCATTAAGGAAATACCTAAATCAATATGCCGTCGCAAAGCGCCGGCGCCTTTCGTTGATCATAAAAAATCAAGGCCGAAGGGCACCCGTGATATGTTGCGCGAAATGGGGCCGGGAAAGTTTGCCCGGTATGTCCGTGACGAAAAAAGGCTGTTGCTGACGGATACAACGTTTCGCGATGCACATCAGTCTCTGCTTGCAACCCGCATGAGAACCATAGACATGCTGAACATTTCCGAGGTATATTCCTGGAATCATGCTGATTTTTTCTCGCTCGAAATGTGGGGAGGAGCTACCTTTGATACGGCTATGAGGTTTCTTACGGAATGTCCCTGGGAACGCCTGCGTTCCATGCGCAAACTGGCGCCCAATATACTCTTCCAAATGTTGCTCAGGGCTTCTAACGGCGTGGGCTATACAAACTATCCCGATAATGTTGTCAAGGCGTTTATTAAACAGGCGGCTGAAAGCGGGATAGATGTGTTTCGTGTGTTCGACTCGCTTAACTGGGTTGAAAATATGAAAGTGGCGATGGATGCCGTTCTGGAAACAGGAGTCTTATGTGAAGCGGCAATATGTTATACCGGCGATATAGAGGATTCCAAACGAACAAAATATACTCTTAATTATTATGTGAATATAGCAAAAGAATTGGAAAAACTGGGAGCGCATATTCTGGCAATAAAAGATATGGCAGGGCTGCTGAAACCTTATGCCGCTTATGAGCTTGTTTGTGCCCTGAAGTCGGAAATAGGCATTCCCATCCATTTGCATACGCATGACACTTCCGGAGGTCAGATTGCCACCCTTATAAAAGCTGCGGAAGCAGGCGTGGATATTGTGGATGCGGCTATGGGCCCCCTTTCCGGCTTAACGTCTCAGCCGAATCTGAATACCTTGGTGGAGGCGCTGCGTTTTCATGAACGCAGCACAGGCATGGATTTTAAAGACCTGGGACTTCTCTCGGATTACTGGGAAGTAGTCAGAGAGTACTATGCGCCATTTGAATCCATTCAAAAGGCAAGCACCGCGGAGGTATATCACCATGAAATACCCGGAGGACAGTTTACCAATCTTTTCCAGCAGGCGCACTCAATGGGGCTGGCGCACCGGTGGCATGAAATTACAGATGTTTATGCGGATGTCAACCAGATTTTCGGTGATATTGTAAAAGTAACCCCCTCTTCAAAAGTAGTCGGAGATATGACGCTTTTTCTGGTTACCAATAACATAAAGGCACAGGATATTATCAGTAAAGACAGGGATATTTCTTTTCCCACGTCAGTTGTTGAATTTTTTGAAGGCCGCCTTGGCCAGCCGACGGGAGGTTTTCCGAAAGAAGTGCAGTATAAAATTTTACGCGGGGCGCCTGCTTTTACGGAAAGGCCCGGCGCTAATCTGCCCCCTGTCAACCTTGAAGAAGAGAAGGAAAAAGGTGAGACCCGTACTCTCAGAACCATTACCAACGAAGAACTCATGTCCTATTTAATGTACCCGGCAGTATTCCTTCAGTATGCAGAACACAGAAAGAAATACGATGATGTTTCTGTTATTCCTACGGATGTATTCTTTTACGGCCTTCCCATGCATGAGGAAATTTCCATTGACATTGAAGAAGGGAAAACCCTGATTCTCAAACTGGTGGCGATAAGCCCGGCAAATGAGGATGGAAACTGCACCGTATTTTTTGAACTGAACGGACAGCCGCGCGAAGTTGTTATTGCCAACCGTAAAGTTGCCGCGTCAATAACCAGGCGGCCCAAGATAGAGGAGGGAAATCTCAAACATGTCGGAGCCCCCATGCCGGGTATGGTGGTCAAAGTAAAAGTTGCAGCCGGTGATAAGGTGGTCAAAAATGATCCGCTCCTGATTATGGAGGCGATGAAGATGGAAGCAACTATCTATGCCGAATTTGACGGAGAAATTAGCCAGGTGCTGGTGAAGCCGAGAGATAGTGTCGAGACCGGAGACCTGCTGGTTGTTTACAAGTAATAAAAAGACAGCATAAAGCGGGAGAGGGCAGTAACGATGTCTCGTTTTAAGATTATTGCAACCCGTTTTTTCTTTATTGGCTGCATAATCTTTTTCCTCACGGGAGGCATTTATTTTTCGGTTCCAGTCGTTCTGGAAAAGAAACTTCTCCCCGATCTCCTAAAAAAAACTGGATGCGTTCCGTTAACCTGTGAAGTCAGAAAGTTTTCTTTTACCGGATTCGATATCGCTTCGCTTCGGTGGGGAAATCCGGAAAATCCTTCTGTTTGCTTTGATTCTCTCCGCATTGATTATTCTTTTTTGGGATTAGTAAACAAACAAATAAAAAAAATAATAATCAGCGGCGCGGAAATAAGGGCGGAGTTTAAAGACGGCAAACTTAGCATTCCCGGGATAGATTTTGGCAGTTTTTTGAAAAATTTCTCAAATCCCGGCCAAGAGGAGCATCAAACGATTTCTCCAAAAATACCTGTCATCATCGGAGAACTTGAAATCCGAAATGCCGCAATTTTGTTGAGGTCAGGACATGAAGTTTTCAGTATTCCCTTCAAAGTAAAGATACATCCCGTTTTTAAAGAGAAAAAAGAACCGCCTTCCGGTTATAAAGCATACTGCATGTTATCCCCGCAAATTGTTAATATTCTTCCGGGAGTAAAAATAAAATCCGGGATAAATATTCATGCAGTATATGATTTCACCTCCGGTAATTTTGAATTGAACCTCAATCTTACCGACATGGATATGGAATATAATGGATTGCGGCTTCGGAATTCTTCAAAAGATGTTCCACTGACAATAACTGCTACAGGGACAAGGGATCATCTTCAAATGCATTTCAACAGATTCTGTGTCGGATCGCCTTTCCCCTTTGAATTATCAATGTGCCAGGATGCAAGCCTTACGGCAACCATCGGCAAAGATACCCTGAATGCCGAAGGTTGCGTTAATATGCTTTTTAACAAAGAATTAATAAACAACGATCCCCGTTTTGATATAAAACTCAGTCAATCTGCATCGATGCCGTTTTTTTTTAAAGGAGAAAAGCAGGGAGAGATGTGGCGTTTTTCCCTGGACTCTGCCGGAACATCTTTTCCTTTGCATTTTGCCCGGGGAACCGAAACGGTGAGCATTTCTCCGACAGAGCTTTTAATAAAGGGAGAAGGATCGGATACCGGCAGTTCTTTGCAATTTGCCGTAAACTTTTCTTCAGTCGAATATCGGGGGAATACTCTGCATATTGTAAGTCCTCATGTGTCATTGGAGGGCAACGGATTGCGAAATAATCCTGAGACGCCTTCCCTGAAAGCGCTCGTGCAGATAACCGATGCGGAGATTACCGCCATGGATTTTTATGCAAAGAATATAGCGGCGAAAATACCCCTTGAATGGCCATTCCCTTCTCTTGAAGATGATGACATTACTGCAAGAAATGATAAAGACCGCTATTTTGTTATCGATGATATGACCTATGCCGGCATGGACATTGGAGCGATTTCCGCAACACCCTGCCAAAATGGCACAGACTTTCATTTTACAGGACAGTTTAATACACGAATACCCGGGTTCCATATTAATTTTACAGGTATGGCAGGGTTGAATGAGAAGAACAAATTTATTTCGAGCGTTGATTTTTATTCTGCGGAGCCGGAAAAAGCGGTGCAATGTGAATTATCTTCTGTTGCAAAACAGTTGACAGGCATGTTTTTTGACGGCTTTGTTGATATAAAAGGAAATTGGAATTTTGATGGAACCCATATGGCAAGCATGGGGAGTATCTTATTCCGCAATGCAACAGTAGATGCTTCCCCCCAAAAAATGATCATAGAGGGAATAGACCTTCAACTCACGTTGTGTGATGTATTAAACTTCCGCAGCGATCCTGACCAAATGCTGAAATTTCAGCGGTTTGTCTGGGGAGATTTGGAAGCAAATGAAGGAAATATTATTTTTCAGATAGAATCCCCCTCTTCCCTTTTCCTTAAAAAGAGTAGTTTTTCATGGTGCGGAGGAAACGTCTATACGCATGGGCTACATTTAAAATCCGATAACAGCGGATTCGATAGTATCTGTTATTGTGACCGGCTGAAACTGGCGGATATTTTAAAGCAGTTTCATCTCGCATCCGCTGAGGGTGAAGGTTCTGTAAATGGCAGGTTGCCGGTTAATTATAAAGACGGGAAAATAAAAATTAACGACGGGTTTCTTTATTCCACTCCCGGCGAGAGAGGCATACTTCGCTTTGATACGGAAACGCTTATCCCAGGCGCTGCCGGCATACAAAAGGGCATACAAACTCAAATCGCACATGAAGCCCTGAAGAATTTCCAATATGACTGGGCAAAGCTTTCGTTGCTAAGCAAGGGGGAAGACCTTCATGTCCATCTTCAGATGGAGGGAAGGCCTGTTGACTTACTGCCATTTGCATATACAAAAGAATACGGATTAGTTAAAGCAGAAGGAGAACCACGGGCTCATTTTCAGGGAATACTTTTCAATTTTAACTTTACGCTGCCGCTGGATGAAATATTACACTATGGCGCAGATTTGAGTAATTTATTACAATCTCAATGATGTATGAATATTGGTAATAGCGATTTATTTGGCGATAATTCCGCATTTATATCGCTGGGCATCCGCAAGAAATTATCGGTAAGGAGAAGATGGATGGCACAAAAGAGCATAATTATGTGTATATTGTTTTTTCTCATTGTACAGGGATGTAAAACAGAACATAAAGTAGAAGTTGAAGTCAAACCAATGCAGATTACCATTGATGTGAATATCCGGATAGATAAAGAGCTGGAAGATTTCTTTGGCAACCTGGATGAGGCAGCCAAAACACTTGGCGGGGAGATCGGAGCTTCCGCAACAGAGAGTCGGGAACAACTCCCTAAGTAATTTTTTATACGGATAGGAAATTTTTGTCATAAGGAGAAAACAGATGAAATCAAATATCTTCGCAGCATTTTTATTTATTGTATGTGCCGTTATTTTTTTTACCGATAGCATAGCTTTTGCCGATGATATTCATGCAATAAAGGGGCAAATGGAAAAACGGCTTCCTCTCATAGTAGAGTTAAAGTCGAAAGGGATTGTTGGTGAAGACAATAAGGGATATTTACAGTTTGTAGGCACAGGTCGTGAAAATGAGGAAATAATCAATGCGGAAAATGAAGACAGGAAAAAAGTATATGTCTCTATAGCAAAAAAAGAAGGTGCAAACGCTGACCAGGTAGGAAGGCGCCGGGCATTGCAAATTGCAAAAAAAGCGTTGGCTGGAGACTGGCTACAGGATCAGAACGGGAAATGGTATCAAAAGTAGGAAACGCGTAAAACCATTTTTCAGGATAGTGTGATATATGGCGCTTCAAAAACAATAAGATACCTGGTAATATTAATAAAGAATGATTTTATCGTACAGAATTACTTTCCTTGTGAGTGGAAACCATGTCCTTTAAAGCGATTATTTTTGATCTTGACGGCACGTTGATAGATTCTCTGGAAGATTTAGGCAATGCCACGAATCGTGTATTACTGAAAAATAATTTTCCTACTCACACAATGGAAGATTACCGATATTTTGTCGGTGAGGGAGTTGTCGCTCTTATTACACGCGCATTGCCGGAAGAAATCAGAGATGAAGCGACAATAAATGCCTGCGTCGGGGAATTTCGTGAAGATTACCGGAAAAACTGGAATATAAAGACAAAACTATACGAAGGGATTGCTGAAATGCTGGATTCGGTGACACTGCGTGGATTAAAAATGGCAGTTCTTTCCAATAAACCGGATTATTTTACAAAAAAGTGCGTGGCGGAGTTTTTGCCTAAGTGGAATTTTGAACGGGTAATAGGTCAACGCGATAACGTGCCTAAAAAACCTGATCCCGCCGGCGCAGATGAAATAGCGGAACACCTTGCCATTCTACCTTCGGAAATTCTTTATCTGGGCGATACTCCTATTGATATGAAAACGGCTACAGCAGCGGGAATGTTCCCTGTAGGGGTTTTATGGGGATTTCGCCCCGAAGATGAACTGAAAAGAAGCGGTGCGCAAAGAGTAATTCATAAGCCACAGGAACTTATGAAAGTAATAGATCATTGAGCAAAGAGATCCTAACAGCCGCCTGGAGAAAATAAAAACAGAGTTTTATTATTTCTATAAAACGGAGAAACCGGTATGAGACAACCATTAAAATACATTATCGTTACTGCGGCACTCTTGAATATTTTTGTCATAAAGCACATTCATGCGGAAATAAGCAAAACCGAAGCGGTGCAGCAGATGATTCTTGCAAGAGAAAAACAATTTACAAAGGCAAAACATGGTTTAACCGTTTTATATGACGAATATCTTGCCTATAAAGAGGAATCAAAACTTCGTGCCAAAGCAGAAATGTTTAAACCGAAAATACCCCTTTACAGAATAAAAGAAGATAGGGTAGTTATTGATGCTGTTGCCGTAAATGATTCTGCCCTCCTAAAAGAGCATCTTGAATCTCTGGACATGAAAGAGGCGGTTGTTTATGAAAACATCGTATCGGGTTTAATGCCTATCGAAGCTATTAAAAAAATGGATGACTTGGAAAGTCTTCAATGTGCAAGGCCTTCATACGCCATAACCAGTGCGGGAAAGGTGGATAGCCAGGGCGATATCGCAATGAAATCTGATTTGGCGCGCAGTACGTACAGCATTGATGGAACAGGGGTCACTATTGGCGTTTTGTCGGACAGTTTTAACTGTCTGAATGGAGCGGTAAATGACGTGGAGAATGATGATCTTCCTCAGGACATTACCGTGCTGGAAGAAGAATTTTGGTGTTCTTCCGGCTCGGATGAAGGACGGGCAATGATGCAGATCGTGCACGATATTGCGCCGGGAGCAAGTTTGGCATTTCATACGGCATTTAACGGAATGGCTGATTTTGCGATAGGGATTATCGAATTGCAAGAAGAAGCAGGAGCAACCGTCATTGTAGACGATGTGCAATATTTTGCGGAACCAATGTTCCAGGACGGGATGATTGCCCGGGCAGTTGATTTTGTAAAAGAAGGGGGAGCGGCCTATTTTTCATCAGCAGGCAATTCAGGGAGAGATTCATATGAAGATTTGTTTCGGCCAAGCGGTGAAGCTCCCGTATTTTTCGGGGAACCGCATGATTTTGATTCCGGCGCTGACACCGATACGTTTCAGAGCATAACCATTCCGGAAGGAACGGAAATTTACATTGTCCTTCAATGGGATTCTCCGTTCTACTCGGTAAGTCCCCCCGGATCCCGCAATGATGTCGATATCTTTCTTACTAACGATCCGGCAACGACAGTAGTCGCTTACAGTATCGATAATAATATTGGAAGCGACCCGGTAGAAATTTTGTACTACTATAATCCCATGGGTTCAAGAAACACACATTTCAATATAGTAATTGAAAATGTCCAAGGAACTCCCCCGAAATTGATAAAATATGTGCTGTTTGATTTTGAAGGAACAATTAACGAATACGATACGGAAAGCGGAACAATCTATGGTCATGCCAATGCGGCGGGTGCATTGGCAGTCGGCGCGGCGGCATATTATGAAACGCCGGAATTTGGTGTCGATCCTGCCCAACTGGAGTATTATTCCTCAGCGGGTCCAATGGTGGTTTTATTTAATGAGGAGGGAGGTTTTTCAGGTCCGGAAGTCCGTGAAAAACCGGAAATCGTTTCTATTGACGGAGCAAATACAACTTTTTTCGGAACTGATGTCGAGCCGGACGGCTTCCCGAATTTCTTTGGAACATCTGCTGCCGCTCCGCATGCAGCGGCAGTCGCCGCATTAATGATCGAGGCAAATCCGCTTTTATCACCGGATGACATTTATTCCATACTCAAGGATACTGCGCTCGATATGGAAGAATCAGGGTTTGACTATGACAGCGGATATGGCCTTATTCAGGCTGACCTCGCTGTCGAAGAGGCGCTATCATGGTAGTATTTCCATCTCTCTGTCGGATATTCACCCCAGCCAAAAACAGATACGTGCTGAATCCAAGAGCAGATAAGAGAACAAATTCAAATCAGAAAGCATGAGCTTCCTTCACAAATGCATTCCCATGTAGAGACAGGTTTGAAACCTGTCTCTGCTATTTCCATTTTTTTGTCATTGCGAACGATAATGAAGCAATCTCTTACTTCTTTTTTGAACTGGTAAAAAAAGCAAGCAATATAAGGCTTGATGCGTTCAATGCCGTCACTATGAGGCATGTGCCGTATAGACCGAGGAGCGGCAGGAAGAGTATCCCTGTCAGGAGTGACCCCAAAAATGCGCCGACGTGGTCTGCGCCGTTCGTTGCTCCGGCAGATGTTGCAATGTTGTCATCACATTGTGCGCATATCTTGCCGGCAATAGGGAATTCTATGCCGGTCAAAATTCCCGTGAACATTACCAGAGATACCAGCACGGCTTCCGCAATAGGGGAATAAACGGATACTACGGAAATCAGGAAAGGCACCGTAATGGAATAAACGACGATGAACCCTTCCAGCATCATCAAGACCTTTATCCAGTCGAATTGTTTCTTCTGTATTATCCTGTTTGCTATATATCCGCCAAATGCAAGCCCTACCATGAAAAGAGCCACGATGACGCCGATCCTTTCGTAAATGTATCCATAGATATTCTGAAAGGCATAGAGGAGTATGATTTCAAGCGCCATGCCGGTAAAACCCGTTGTTGCAAGTGCGATAAGTGCATGAGTTTTTCTGCAATAACTGCTTAACCGGAAGGTATTCGGTTGCCGTTTTCTTATGTATAGGAAAAGTATTCTTCCGGCAAGTGCAAATACGATGGGAATGAGAAAATATTTTATACCGGCGTCTTTCAACCGGTAAAAGAACCTGTGCAGATTTCCTCCGGCAAAGGCATCCCACAAGACAAGATTGAGAAAGTAGGCAACGGGTTTTGCATCGGTATTGACAACCAAATCCTTTCGCTGCTGTAATTGCCTTTCAATAAACTCAACCTGTTCCGGCTGGAGCAGCGTGTAGAAAAGATATTCATTAAAAAATTCTGATTGTATTCCCTGTTGTTTATATCGTTCCTTAAGGGTTTCCCATTCAAGGGCAATGATGCTTTCTTTGCCGCACGCAAAATAAAAATTGGTTTGGCCTGGCGTTACTTTTACTTCCCGAAATGTTTCATGAAGGGTTTTGTATAACGACCCCGTGTAACTCCCCACTTCTTTGCCAATGTACGTAACCGCTGAACTTACGGAAGCGGCGACTATGCCGTCAGATTTCAGGATGGTTTGTATTTCCTGGAAAAAATTCCTGGTGTAAAAGCGGTTAAGAAATGCGGTGGATGGGTCGGGGACGTTTACAAAGACAATATCGTAAAAGTGTTTTTCCGCGAGATGTTTTACGTAATATCGTCCGTCCCGGTGAAAGATGGTTGTCCGGTTATCGGACAATGTCCTTTTCTCTGATGGAGATACGTAGTTGCCGGCAATGTGCAGGAGTTTCTGATCAATTTCAACATAATCAAGCTTTTCAATGGGGTAGAGAAGCATTTCCGTCAAAAGCCCGCCGAAACCGCCGCCAATTACCAATATTTTTTTTGGCGAGGGATGTTGCGTCATTACCAGATGGGCAATTTGTGCGCAGTCATATTCGTTAGGGAAGGCAAATGCGAAGTGTCCGTTGAGATATACGTTGTATTGATCCGCCTGTTTGCCGATATCGATATGCTGGTATTTTGTGTCGGCGGATGCTACTAATTCAATGTTATGGGTAAAGGTGTTCCATCGTATTTTTGTAGTCCATGCATCAATTTTTTCCGGCGCCGGAGAAAACCAGAGGACGATCATGGCCGATGCAGATCCCAATGCCAGGAGATGCAACTTCCCTCTTTTTTCTCCCCCATCTTTTTTTCGTGTAACATACCTCATAAGGAAGAGGATAAAAAACATTCCCGCATTCATCAGGGTAACAATCCGTACCGAATGAAATTTTGAGACGAGGCAGAATGAAAATAATAAACCGCCAATGAGACTGCCCATAGATTCGATTATGTATACCGACCCTATGTCTGAAGCGGTGTCTCCGGTTGCGCCCCGAATAACCTTTGATGAAAACGGAAAGACAACGCCAATAATAAAACTAAAGGGCAATACGAGGCCTACCGTAATAGAAAAGAGCGGCAGCAGGGAAATATATTCACCCGTGCCGATGCTCAGGATGCTGCGTGCTCCGCGAATGGTTATAATCTGTATAGGCAAAACAAGGCACATGGAAAATAAAAAGACGATAAAGGCTGTCATGGGCTGTTTAAAAAAACGATCGAGCTTTGCACCAGAAAATGCACCTGACGCTATGCCGAGGAACCATGCGCCAAATACAATTCCCAGACAAAGTTCGTTGCCGTAAAATATGTTCAGAAATTCACGAATCAATAGCACCTGCGCTATGGTTGCATAACAACCGATTGATGCAATGCACAGGAATAGTAAGAGGGCGAATGTTCTGTTTTGCATGGGTTTTTTATTTGAAATGACCTGCCAAAAGGGTAAACTAAACTCCGCAGAATGTGCTTAATATCATAACATATAATCCTGCGAGTAGTATATTTGCAAATTTAAAATGTGGTCAACGCTTTATGAGAACAAGAGACTACATTTTTCTCAGCGTAGTATAGTCAAACAAATCTGGTTTTCGATTAGCCTTTTAATGCTTCGACTCCGCTCAGCATGACGAAACTGTCACCCTGAGCGGAGTCGAAGGGTTGTGTTTCTGAGTAAAGCTTATTTGATATTTCGAAAACCAGATTTGTTTGACTATAGTATTATTTACCTTTCCGATTAAGGAGGTGTAGAATGTTTGTAAATACCCAACATCGATATATCGAAAAAGACCCCGGCAAATATGAGGGAAAAGCCATTATTAAAGGCACAAGGATCCCCGTTGCATCAATTGTAAATCACTACCGTTCAGGCATGGAGATAGAGGAGATACTTGACGGCTATCCAAGTCTCACCCCCGCGCAGTTGTTTGATGCCCTTAGCTATTATTTTGATAACAAAGAAGAGATAGACAAAGAATTTGAATAATGATAGGGCAAATGGATACATCGGTAATTTTTTTCCCATTACAAAACATAATTTGAATTCAGTAGATGTTAATAGTAACGTAGAGACAGGTTTGAAACCTGTCTCTGCCTCTTGAATGCAAACATCACAAGCAAGATGCTTGTGTTACATTGTGCAGGCAGTTACAAATAATCGGGAATGTTATCATTAAAAATGACAATACTGTAGAACAAAAAAGCCTGTCAGCAGACAGGCAGAAGGGGCAGAAACTATGAAGAAGGGATTACTTATTACAGCGGCGATGGTGTTATTAATGGTATTTCTTGTCCAATACACCGCTTCAGGCAATCAAAAGGCGGAAGCAGTATCAAAGGAACAAATCATGCAAAACATGCACCGCATCCAAATCCCCTTCATTGCCAATAATGGCCAGATGGATGAACGGGTAACCTATTACGCCAACACCTTTGGCGGGACGGTGTTTGTCACAAAAGACGGGGAGATTGTGTATTCAATGCCGAAAGCATTGGGAGTTGAGAGTTCAGATGTAGAGACGCAATGCCTTGCGTCTTTAATGCGTGCGTCTGCGGCTGAGATAATACACGATGCAGGATGCAAGATACAGGATAATCCCGAATCACACATCGCGGATCGTGAATCGTGTATTACGAATCATGCATCTGTTCAAAACTCCCAAACTCACAACTCAAAACTCGTAAACTCTGAATTACAAGGAATTGCCTTAAAAGAAACGCTTGTTGGCGCGAAGGTAAAGGAAATAAAAGGCGAAGCCAAATCCATAATAAAGGTAAATTATTTCAGGGGAAATGACCAGAAGAAGTGGAAAAGCAATATCCCCACGTATGATGTGGTCGATCTTGGAGAGATTTATAAAGGCATAGAATTAAAACTCAAGGCGTATGGCAACAACGTAGAAAAACTCTTTCATGTAAAACCCGGCGCAGACCCGGCACAGATCAGGATAGGCCTGAGTGGAATACAACCCCCTTTATCCCCCTTTTTTAAGGGGGACTTGTTGAAATCCCCCTCGATAAAGGGAAGCATCGCAAAATCTTCGTTATCGGCAAAATCCTCCTTATCAAAGGAAAGCATAGAGAAATCCCCCTTAACAAAGGGGGGTAGGGGGGTTGTTTCACCTGACGAACCAGTAACAAGCGGGCTGTGGATAAACAAACAAGGCCAACTCTTAGCAGAAACCGAACTCGGCCCCGTAACATTCACCAAACCGGTGGCATATCAGGAAATAGACGGGAAAAGAATTAACGTTGATGTGGAATATACCATTTCGTATAACATGCCGTCATTCCGAGCGGAGTCGAGGAATCAAAGTCACCAAGATCGAAAGGGGTCGAATCTTTACCATTGACAAATATGTCATTGATAAAGATTTGATCCCCATATCTTCAATTGTATAGATAAATAGGGACAGCGACTATTTATTTTCATAAAAATGGTAGCTGTCCCTATTATAAAACTGTTAAATGTATAAAGGGAAAAACTCTTTATTGTCAATAGATTAGGTTTGACCCCATGTTTTATATTGACCCCATGTTTTTGCCATGTTTTTGTGTGATGGTAACACTGTGTGCAGTTATATTTGTTTTAGGACTATTTTAAATAGATCAATATGCAGAATAATCAAATTTTTTCAGAACGACATGGTTTTCAAAAACAACCGAATCCGATTACAATACGTCATGAAGCTCCACAAAGATTACGAAAAACTATTTTAGATATAGCCTTTGAAGCGGGTTTTTTACCAAAAGATATCAGAAGTATTATTTGTCAAATGTTGAGAGAAATTGAGAACGAAAGTAATTGGTCTGACGTTAATGTCAGGAATGAGTGTTTGGACTTAATTAATGGTTGCGAGTGGTTTGAAATCTACAATATTTGTGAAGCTATTGCACGAAAATGGGTTTCTCCATATGGAGATGAAAATCTTTTTGAAAAAGGACTAAATAAATATTTTGTCGAAGAAGGAATAGGATGGAAAATTGAAAATGGGTTAATCGTTACCCGCGGTGAAAAGGATTTTGAAAAGGTAATGACTCTCGCCAAAGATCGATTAGAAGAAACAAAAAGAATAACTGCTAAATCAGAACTTGAGGAGGCAATAAAAGATTTATCGAGGCGTCCAAAACCTGATATAACAGGGGCGATTCAACATAGTATGGCTGCATTAGAATGTGTTGCTAAGGATATTTTGGGAGAACCCAAGAAAACTCTTGGGGATATTATAGGAAAGTTAAAGATTTCACCACCTTTAGATAAAGCAATCGAAAAAATATGGGGATTTGCAAGTGATAAGGGGCGACATATTACCGAGGGCAAGATACCCGAATTTGCAGAAGCAGAACTTACAGTTCATTTATCCGCTGCTTTGATTTCTTATCTTTGTGAGAAGAATAAATAAAGAGACAAGAACAAATAAGGGGACCATTTATTTGTAAAATTGACAGGATATGAAAAAAGTAGCTGTTTCTATTTTGATTTGTATAAAAACTTAATGTAGTTTATTTTTATAAAAAACAAGAATGGAGAATTTTATGAAAATGTTTAAGGTTGGAGATAAGGCTAAAATTATCGATATGTCTGAAAAAGGGAAACACTTGCTAGGCGAAGTTGTAACTGTTATTCCAATAGGTGGATTTGGAATCGAGGAAAACGATATATGTGTTAAAGTAGATACTGGAATGATATTGCATCTTAAGGAACATCAATTAAGAAAAATTTAAGAACAAATTGCTAATATAGAAAAATAGGGGTAGCTACTAAATTTTGAGTAAAAAATGAACGATAATCAAATAATCCGTGATATTTTTGGAGTTAAGCAACATCATATTTCTAATTATTTAATAGGTTGGCTTTCAACATGCCCTAAATTTAGAACTTTCCTAACTACTCACAAAGATAAAATCCGTAGTAAGATAAAGCGTGCAAACACCGATGAGGATTTGGAAGACATAAGATTTGAACTAGAGGTTGCATATCTTTTCTTGTTAAATTTAAATAATGACATTGAATTGGAATACGAAAAGTATGGTACCCGTAATTCTCGTTCACCAGATTTTTCAATCGTATTTAAACAAACCTTAAATTTTAACGTAGAGGTAAAACGAATACGTGAAACTGACCCTGGAATACGCTTAAAAAACATTTTAAAAGTAATTGAAGATAGAATTCGCAAAATACCATCTGGTTTATCCGTTAGTATTAACGTTAGATGCCTATGTCACAATAAAGATTTTATAGACACGTTGGAAACTTCGTTAGAACAATTAATATCTTACATCAGAAATACAATCAAAGCAGAAGAACACAAACTTGATTACGGTGCGTTAGCTGAGTTTTCTATCCCTGGTTTCCAAGATGAACTTATATTAGAACTGTCTAAGCCTCTTAGTAAATATGACAAAGAACATACTTCTTATCATAATGGATTAATGCCTATATTTTACACACAAAAAGAGCATTACAAATTCGGAGATACTGTTTTTGAGAAATTAGGACAAATGTTACCTGACATAGCAAACTTGTTAATTATAGGCTCTGATAGTAGCACTCATGAAAAAGAAGATTTATTAAAAGAAATCAGGATAGTTAATGAACTTGTGAACCAAGAAAACGATGATTTCTTTATTCAAAAAGGTTTTGAGGGAGTGAAGGACTTTAACACTCAAATGAAAAATTTGAGTGCTATTTTATTCCGGTCAATTTGGATTAATAATTCAGATCAACGAAATTTGCTATGGATTAATGAAAATGCTAATTTTGAATTACCTAAAGATATAATTAAACTTTTACCGATTATGGATTAAAACAACGACAGCAACCGTTTAATAGTAAAGGGGGTTGTGAAGGGGGTCGAATCTTTACCATTGACAAATATGTCATTGATAAAGATTTGATCCCCATATCTTCAATTGTATAGATAAATAGGGACAGCGACTATTTATTTTCATAAAAATGGTAGCTGTCCCTATTATCGGCAATCAATTCCAACATATCCTTGTAATCAAAACTGTTAAATGTATAATCTTTTTAAAGGGAAAAACTCTTTATTGTCAATAGATTAGGTTTGACCCCATGTTTTTTCTGACCCCATGTTTTTTCGACCCCATGTTTTTTCCGGTTAAATTTAAACAAGAATTGGCAAATCTGGCTTTTGAGGACAGAGTAATTTTTCAGGGCGATATTCAGCAAGGTTTTATTTACCTGAAATGGCAGCCGTACAATAAAATTAGGATGAAGTTATTCAATATTACTGATAACAAATATTATGATTTACTGTTTGATATAGCGGTAATGCGTTAATCTGATTTCTTGCAAAACAAAAAATATTCCTACTGACGCTTTATCAGACTTTTATTATTTTGGGATGAAGGACGATGAAGGAAGAATTAGAAACTACAAAAGAAAAGGGTGTGAAGGGGGTCGAATCTTTACCATTGACAAATATGTAATTGATAAAGATTTGATCCCATCCCTCTTCTCTGTTTTGATTTCAAGGGATAGTTTTGTAGTTATTATGAATATGGATATTTTGAGGTAGAATAAGGTAGTGATGGAAATAGTAAAATCAATTAATGGTGTTCCTATCAGATTAACTGATGAGCGATGGGTTCACATAGTAGAAAACCATGATGATTTGGCAGGCTATTATGATGAAGTTCTAAATACTATTGAATCTCCTGATTATGTTGTTAAGGGTTATGCACAAACACTGGTCGCCCTGAAAGAATCGTGGGAAAACCGATTCCTTGCTGTTGTTTATAAAGAAACCAGTAATGATGATGGTTTTATAATAACTGCATATTTCACAAGTAAGATAAAACTTGAAAGAGAGGTGATTGTATGGCAACAACAAAAATAGAAAATACTTTAAAGGAAGTCTATGAGCTTGTTTCCCATTTCATAAAGATGCCGGAAACAAAAATGTGGGTGGATTACGACAAAGAAGCCGATGTTCTTTACATCAATTTTAAAAGACCCCAGAAGGCAACTGATTCAGAGATGCTTGAAAACGGGGTGTTGCTGAGATATAAAGGAACCGAATTGGTTGGAATAACCGTATTGGAGGCTTCGAAGAGGTGAAAAATATGCAAATCGTAAGTCATGTAGGGTAGGCATCGCCTACCGGATAAACAATACGACCGGTGAGGGTTTGGGAAGAGGGGTTAATTTGTAACGCATGGACTTGAATTTGGGATATGTTTTATCTGGCAGGCAATGCCATGCCCTACATGCTTAATAATTACAAATTTTAAAAGAAAACTTATTGGTCACAGAAGTACCCTTTGACTTTTTTTGAACTGAAGGGACATAAATATGGCAAGAAATTATGATGCAATGATCAGAAATGTATTAAGAAGCTTGGAATCGCGTAGTCAAACGAGGAATTCAAGTAGTGGAGCTACTATATGGAAAGCAGAAATAAGACATGAAGGCTTAAATAAATATCGTGTTATCCGAGGATGTGACAGGGATGTAGTGGAGCAAATGGCTGAGACACAGATTGCTGCATGGAATGAAATGTGGGAAAAAAGACAAAAGATACAAATAAATAAACAAGAAAGAGAAGATATCAGATTACAAAAAAAACAGGAATTACAAGCCAATATCGATGAAGCAAATAAACGTACTGGAGAAGCAAAAGAAGCAATTGATGAAATAAAGAATATTTTAAAGAATACACTTTCTATAAATGATGCAATCAACTGGAATTTATTAAAAGATTACTCATCGTATACCAAACCAAAGCCTAATCCTCCAATAGTACTAAAACTATCGCTAAAAAAAATACCACCTCTGCCAATCGAAACAGAAGCAAAATACCAACCCCAACTTGGATTTTTTGATAAGGTTTTATCATCAAGGAAACAAGAGAAAATAGAAGATGCAAAACTTTGTTACAAGCGAGACTTTGAACAATGGTATAAAGAAAAAGAAGAAATTGAAAAGGCAAATGAAGAACATGTCTTAAAAATAAAAAAACACAATGATGAGCTTGAAAAACAATACCAGAAAGAAATGAGTCAATGGGAAAATGAGAAGCAGAATTATTTGTCAGCGCAGAAGAAAAAAAATGATGCGATTGATAAAAGAAAAGCAATGTATTTGGGTAAAGATACGGATACCATAGTCGAATATTGTGAGCTTGTACTCTCCAATTCTAAATATCCAGACTATTTTCCACAAGAATTTGACTTAGATTATAATCCTGAAACAAAAATAATGATTGTGGATTACTCATTACCTCCCATTGAGGTACTACCAAGGTTAAATGAAGTAAAATATATTAAAACAAGGAATGAGTTATCAGAAAGTTTTCTTGCAGATTCAACAGTTAATAACCTTTATGATGATCTTATTTATCAGATTACACTAAGAACAATTCACGAACTATACGAATCTGATGTTGTAAATGCGATTGATTCAATCATTTTTAATGGTATTGTGGAGTCAATAGATAAAGCCACAGGACAAACAGCAACTGCCTGTATAGTATCGGTTCAAGCAAATAAACAGGAGTTTATGTCAATTAATTTAGAGCATGTCGACCCAAAGGCTTGTTTTAAGAAACTAAAAGGCATTGGCAGTTCAAAACTTCATAGTCTAACGCCAATTGCACCTATATTAAATATTAACCGTGAAGACAAAAGATTTGTATCTTCCTACCAAGTTGTTGACGAATTAGGCGACACTTACAATCTTGCCGCAATGGATTGGGAAGATTTTGAACATATGATCAGAGAACTTTTTGAAAAGGAATTTTCTCAATCTGGTGGAGAGGTTAAGGTTACCCGATCCAGTAGAGATGCAGGGGTTGATGCAGTTGCTTTTGATCCTGATCCAATCAGGGGAGGTAAAATAGTAATCCAGGCAAAACGATACACAAATACTGTAGGTGTTTCAGCGGTTCGTGATCTTTTTGGAACAGTCATGAATGAGGGTGCGACAAAAGGGATATTAGTGTCTACCGCTGACTACGGGCCTGATGCGTATGAATTTGCCAAAGGAAAACCACTTACATTACTAAACGGCAGCAATCTTTTACATTTACTTGAGAAGCACGGTCACAAAGCAAAGATAGATTTAAGGGAAGCAAAGCAAATATTGGCAGAACAAGAAAAGCAGAAAAACAGTTAAAATACTAAATAATCTGGCAAGATTGAATAAAAAAGGAAATAAAAATGCTACAGTGTCCATCGTGCAAATTAATGAGTCCTGATGATGCAGAATCTTGTGAGTGCGGGTATCGTTTCCCACTATCAGAAAATAGAAAATATTTCTTGAATCCAGAGTATAAAGAAAAAAAACCAACTCATGCTATTTGGATTGTTGTTTTATTGGCAATAATATCAATTCTCGTAATAGGGTGGGTTATATTCTCGTATGTTTTAATAGAAAAAAAATACGGATCAATATTTAAGCAAGGAAAGAATATAGAGGTGGAGGAATATGGTGTGGTCACACCATAATAGATTATCAGAGAATTGCTTTTTCCGAAAACATCTCTCCCATAATCCCATATAAAACAATGTCCGAATCTTTATAATTTTACATCTTGGGACGAGAGTAGCTCCGATTTTTGTAAGAAAACAAAATAGTAACTCAAGATTCTCTGTCTTCCTGCAACATGCATGCAGGCAGCTTGAGCGTTCAATAGCACAAGCAAGATGCTTGTGATACAATATTGTGAAATAATAAAAATTGGTAGTATGGCAAATATAGTTTGGGTAAACAGGGACAGCGACTATTTATTTTCATAAAAATGGTAGCTGTCCCTATTATCGTCAATCAATTCCAACATATCCTTGTGATCAAAACTGTTAAACGTATAATCTTTTTAAAGGGAAAAACTCTTTATTGTCAATAGATTAGGTTTGACCCCATGTTTCCCCCTATACGAATCTGATGTTGTAAATGCGATTGATTCAATCATTTTTAATGGTATTGTGGAGTCAATAGATAAAGCCACAGGACAAACAGCAACTGCCTGTATAGTATCGGTTCAAGCAAATAAACAGGAGTTTATGTCAATTAATTTAGAGCATGTCGACCCAAAGGCTTGTTTTAAGAAACTAAAAGGCATTGGCAGTTCAAAACTTCATAGTCTAACGCCAATTGCACCTATATTAAATATTAACCGTGAAGACAAAAGATTTGTATCTTCCTACCAAGTTGTTGACGAATTAGGCGACACTTACAATCTTGCCGCAATGGATTGGGAAGATTTTGAACATATGATCAGAGAACTTTTTGAAAAGGAATTTTCTCAATCTGGTGGAGAGGTTAAGGTTACCCGATCCAGTAGAGATGCAGGGGTTGATGCAGTTGCTTTTGATCCTGATCCAATCAGGGGAGGTAAAATAGTAATCCAGGCAAAACGATACACAAATACTGTAGGTGTTTCAGCGGTTCGTGATCTTTTTGGAACAGTCATGAATGAGGGTGCGACAAAAGGGATATTAGTGTCTACCGCTGACTACGGGCCTGATGCGTATGAATTTGCCAAAGGAAAACCACTTACATTACTAAACGGCAGCAATCTTTTGCATTTGCTTGGGAAGCACGGTCACAAGGCAAAGATAGATTTGAAAGAAGCCAAGAAAATATTGGCAGAACAAGAGAAGCAGAAAAACTATTTAAATATTAAATAATTTGGCGAGATTGATAAAAAATAGAGAAAAAATGTTACAGTGTCCTTCATGGTAAACAGGGACAGCGACTATTTATTTTCATAAAAATGGTAGCTGTCCCTATTATCGTTAATCAATTCCAACATATCCTTGTGATCAAAACTGTTAAATGTATAATCTTTTTAAAGGGAAAAACTCTTTATTGTCAATAGATTAGGTTTGACCCCATGTTTTTGTTATCCTTGTCCATAAATGGGTAAGTTTCTCCACAGACAATGCACTGCTATGGAAGAAATCCGGAAGGTTGTTATAACAGGCGCCTTTTAATCCGAGTCCTCGTATAATGCTCGAAACACCAAATAAATCAGGCCGAACGGTAATCCCTGCCAAGACAGCAGCAAACCACAGAAAGTTTCTCAATCGTGTGCTGGCGGGGCGTAGTTGCAGTACGATATTCTGCCATGTGATCCAAAGCGCCATAATCTTCCTCCTCTTAAAATATATATTGACAATATAGAATAGCATATATATGCTATACATATGTCAGCAAAAAAACTACAAAAAATTGAAGAAAGAATTAAAAAAATCAAGGAAAGGCTTCTGTCAATTGATGAAATGAGACCGGGGACTCTGACGAAACAGTATAAAGACCCCTTGAGTAAAAAAGGAGCATACTATCAGATCAGTTATACATACAGAATGAAAAGCCGGACGGAATATGTAAAGCCTTTGCTTGTCAAAGATATTCGTCAGCAGGTAAAAACCTATAAAGAGTTTAAAAAAGTGGTAAACCTATGGATAGACCTTTCCCTGGAACACTCACGCCTTAAAATGAAAATGATGAACCGTGATATATCTCTATTCGCTTAGTTTGATCTGTAAATTTTCAATGAGTATTGATATGATTTAGTAGTTTTGAAACTGTGAAAATTCGATACTCTCAAATATAATACTGCTCTTTTTTTCTTGTCAATGGACTTTTTTCTCAAATTTTCATCTTTTGAAAAATACTGTTAAAATGGTATACTTTTATCTTAAAAAAAGGCACTAATTTGCAATTGTATTTGATCTCTCCGTGCTTTACCTTATATTTTATTTTAAGGAATTTCAAGGTTTGTATTATAGTGTGCCAGACAACCCCCCGTATCCCCCTTTTCTAAGGGGGACGAAAGGAAATCCCGCTAAATAAAAGGGGCGAGGGGGTTGTTTTTCACCGGTATTTGTAGTGAATATCTCAAAAGTCGCTGCCAAAGACAGCCTAACCTATAAGGTGAAACAGTGAATGAAAAAAATAACGCACTGAAGCAGATACTCGAAACCGCAATCGTACAGGAAAACAAATCAAAAAAGTTTTATTTGAAAGTGCGGGAACAAATACAAAATGAGGATGCGAAAAAGCGCTTGAAGCTGATGGCAGACGCAGAACAGGAACATGAAGAAATACTTAAATCATGGTTTGAGGATGCATACGGAGAAACTTTCGATCCGGATAAAATTATTTCAACCAGGCATCCTCTTGACATACAAAAATACGATACGAACGCGACGCTTATGGATATTGTAAAACTTATTGCAAATGCCGAAAATAAGGCATACAAGTTTTACAAAAACGCGGCGCTTGAGGCAAAAACTCCGGAAGAAAAAAGATTGTTTGAAAAGCTTGCCAGCCTTGAACAGATGCATGCCGATCAATCTTTGACCGAACTGGATATGCTTACCAACGAGGAAATTCTTTTTTCAGATGATGATATTCCCTGGAAAGTATAAAATTTCAGCAACTTAGCAGAAAAGGTTTTTACCTATGCCCAGAGATATTCCTGTAGGAAACGGGTCATTATTGGTAACTTTTGATTCCGGCTATACGATTCGTGATTTCTATTTTCCTTACGTTGGAAAGGAAAACCATACAAGAGGATACCCATGCCGGTTTGGGGTATGGACACAGGAAGGTTTTTCGTGGATGAATGCAAATGAGTGGAAGATATCCATGGAATATCTTGATGAGACGTTGGCAACGTCGGTGCATGCCCACCATGAAAGGTTGCGTCTTCAGCTTCAATGCAACGATGTAGTCGATTTTGAGAAAAACATCTATTTGCGCAAAATCATCATTAAAAATACCTCACCCGTCAGAAGAGAGGTACGCCTTTTTTTCCATCAGGATTTAAGTGTAATGGAGAGTGAAATTGGCGATACGGTATTTTATGACGCGAAACAGAACTGTCTTATTCATTACAAGGGGTCCCGTTATTTTTTAATCAATTGCTCGGCAGGAGACGTATGGGGAGTTCGTGAATTTGCTACCGGAATAAAACGGCATCAAGGAGCGGAAGGCACATGGCGTGACGCGGAAGACGGCATTTTGGGCGGCAATCCCATTGCCCAGGGATCGGTGGACTCTACAATCGGTGTTTATGTAAAAATTCCTCCTCTCGGAGAATCGGTTGTTTACTATTGGATCGCGGCAGGCTGTACCTATGCCGAGGCAGAGTCATTGAATAACATTCTGTTAAGTGAAAAACCTCAATCCATACTTGACCGCACGACAAGCTACTGGAAACATTGGGTCAATAAAGAAGAATTTAACTTTGGAAACATCCCTCCTGATGTAATCAAACTCTTTAAACGAAGTTTGCTGGTGCTCAAAACCCAGATTGATAATGGCGGAGCAATCATTGCTGCAAACGACTCGGATATCAGACAATTCGCGAAAGACACCTATAGCTACATGTGGCCGAGAGATGGCGCGCTGGTTGCCTATGCGCTCATGAGCGCCGGTTATACGACTGTTTGCAGAAAATTTTTTGACTTTTGCGCGAATGTGGTCGCCCCCTATAACTTTTGCGCAAGCGTTATGATCGAAGACGGATTTTTACTGCATAAATACAACCCGGACGGATCATTCGGCAGTTCATGGCACCCGTGGATAAGGGGGGAGGAAATACATGTGCCTATCCAGGAGGATGAAACCGCCCTTCTTCTCTGGGCAATCGGGCAGTTCTATGATTTATACAGAAAAATAGACGTAATACGTCCCCTGTACCATTCTTTTATTGAAAAGGCGGCTGATTTTCTCGTAAGTTACCGGGATGAAGAAACGGGACTCCCCCTCCCTTCGTATGATCTGTGGGAAGAGAGGAGGGGCATCCTTTCATTTACCGCAGCCACGGTATACGGAGGTCTGATTGCCGCATCGAAACTCTCCGAAATATTCGGCTATACGGGAAAAACGAAGACATACCGGCAGGCGGCTGAACACATTAAAAAGGCGATTGACCAATACCTCTACAGCGAAAAACATAATAGATTTTTACGGATGATTGTCCCGAAAAGAGAGGGCGGATACGAAATAGACGCCACAATTGACGCCAGTCTTTACGGCATGTTCGCTTTTGGCGTGTATTCGCCGGATGACAGTAAAGTACGAAACACCATGGATGCGATTAAAGATGCCCTATGGGTAAAAACGGGAATAGGGGGGATTGCCCGATATGAGCGGGATTTCTATCAGCGTGTCGGAAACGATAATTCAATTCCCGGAAACCCATGGATCATATGCACTATGTGGATGGCACAATATTATATTTCAATCGCAAAATCGGTGAAAGACCTTGATCCGGCAATGTACTACCTGAAATGGGTGGTTTCACGAGCGCTTCCCTCCGGTGTTCTTGCCGAACAGATCAACCCTTTTACCGGTGAGCCGGTATCCGTTTCTCCTCTAACATGGAGCCACGCGACCGTCGTTCAAACAGTCATGGATTATCTGAAAAAACTTCAGGAACTGCATATCTGCGATCAATGCGGCAGGTCAATATTCCGGCACGAAAGGGACGGCAGGCAGCAAATTAAAAAACATCTCTCGGGAAATCTTATGCCTCTTGAAGAACAAGAGGGGCGAAAATATCCCGACCATATGAAATTGAAGAAAAATGGCACAACTATTTCTATTACGATAGATCAAAGACAATGTGTCGGCTGCGGAATCTGCGTGGTGAGTTCTGGTGAGGCGATCATACTGATACATGACAAGGCAAAGCTTGTTCCGGAGAGAGCAAGCACATGGGATGTTGAAGAAGGATTTGGACAGTGCTGCCCGTTAGGGGCTATCAGCATTACGAAAGAACTATGAAGATACGACATAAACTGGTAATCATTTTAGCCGCTTCCCTGATCTCTCTGAACGGTCTTGTTGGTTTCTTTATTTACAAACGGACGCGTCAGGAATTTATAAAAGAGATACGTGAAAAAGCGCGAATGCTGGTGATAGAACTGGAAACTTCGAGAAACTATCTCGCCTCTGTACTGTATACCTCCGGGCTGGAAATCAATGAACAGACAAAGAATTTTATCCCTGCTATCTCCACGAACGCAATCAGCAAAAAATTCGCGGAAAAAACCGGGTATATTATTAAACAGACCAGTTTGCGGTATCGAAACGCGGAAAACAAACCTGATGAATTCGAAGAAAAAATACTCAAAAAAATGGAAGAAGACCCATCTATGGTGGAATATTGGGCAGACGATCTGATAGAGGGCAAAAGAGTCGAGCGCTATATTTACCCCTTATACGTGAAAAAAGAATGCCTTCTTTGTCATGGGGCAAAAGAAAATGCGCCGAAAGTTGTGCAGGATAATTATAATACGGGCTACGATTACAAACTCGGAGAAATACGAGGAGGGCTCAGCGTCATTATCCCAAAAGAAATCGCGGAACAACGGTATGCCTCTGATTTTATATTCTTTATTATCATTGGAGCCACCAGCATAATGCTGGTGGTGGTTATTATATTTTTTACGACAAACAAATTCCTGAAACCCGTGGAAAAATTAACCGTTGCTGCCACCACTATCAGTAAAACAGGTGATTTAACAACAAAAGTGAACATTACTACCAATGATGAAGTCGGTCAGATGGGAGAGGCTTTTAATGACATGTCAGGCAAGTTGAATGCCTCGTATGCCCTGCTGGAGCAGCGTATTGCGGAGAAAACCGAGCATTTGCAGCGGGCCGTTTCCGCGTTGAAACGCGCGAATAGGATGAAATCGGAGTTTTTAGCCAACATGTCACACGAACTCCGCACGCCTCTTAACGCGATAATCGGTTTTGCGGAAGTGCTGAAAGATAAGCTATGCGGCGATTTGAATGCGGAACAGGAAGATTTTGTTAAAGATATACACAGCAGCGGACAACATCTTCTGCAGATGATCAACGACATATTGGATCTGTCAAAAATTGAAGCCGGCAAGATGGAATTGCAGTATGAAGTATTTCTTGTGCCCGATGCTATCGAAGATGTGTATACTATTTTAAAAGGTCTTGCCAAGAAAAAACAGATCAAATTGGAAACTCTTATAGCAGATGATGCAAAAGATATCGAAGCGGATCGTGTAAAATTCAAACAGATCCTCTATAATCTTCTTTCTAACGCCATAAAATTTACGTCACAAGACGGCACAATTATCACAAAGGCAAGCATCACTGATGGAAAATTACAGGTTTCAGTAACCGATTCAGGCATCGGGATTAAACCTGAGGAACAGAGAAAAGTTTTTAAGGAATTTTGGCAGGCCGACAGCACATATTCGCGCAAATATGAAGGAACCGGACTGGGGCTTGCCCTCACGAAAAGAATCGTGGAAATGCATCAGGGAAAAATCTGGTTTGAAAGCACCTATGGAAAAGGAAGCACGTTTTATTTTGAACTGCCTTTGACAAAACCATGTGAATCAGACCGGGAACCTGTTCAGACAGAAAAACAGAAAATTCCGGCAATTACGGAACAACAATCAAGGACTATTCTGGTTGTGGAAGATAATCGCATGTCGGCAGACCTTCTTTCCGTGTATCTGAAAAATGCGGGCTATTCGGTTGTCATTGCGAAAACCGGAGAAGAAGCAATAAAAAAGGCAAAGGAAATTCGTCCCTTTTTAATTACCCTGGATATTCTTCTGCCGGGAGTCGATGGATGGGATGTGCTTTCACAGCTTAAGAGCATGGAGGAAACCGCACAGATACCTGTAATCATTGTCTCTATTATTGACAACAAGGAACTTGGTTATAGTTTGGGAGCGGCTGAATATCTGATTAAGCCCATCGACAGGAAAAGGCTTGTCGATGCGGTAACCACTGCTATTCATTCATTACAACCCGCGGGAAAACCCATGAAGGTATTGGTAGTGGATGACGACGAAAAAGCAGTCAAATATATCAGCGCCATTCTGGAAGAAAAAGGTTTTGGAATTTTAAAGGCATACAATGGTGAATCCGGGATAGAACTGGCTATCAGTAACACGCCGGATCTCATTATTCTGGATCTGATGATGCCGGGGATCAGCGGATTTGATGTTGTGGAGAAACTCAAAGCTCATCCGTCCGCAAAAGAGATTCCTATTATTATTTGTTCTGCAAAGGAAATCACCCCTGAAGAAAAACGGGAATTAAACGGAAATATTCTCGTCATCGTGCAGAAAGGACACCATACGAAAGAAGATCTCCTTGCGGCAATTAAGAAGATAGAACAGGCACATGAAAAATCGTGAAGGGAATAATGTATGGCAAATGAAAAAGTAATGGTAGTTGAAGATAATGAGAAAAACAGAAAATTAATGCGTGTCGTACTTAAAGCAAAAGGATATAATGTGATCGAAGCGAGTACCGGAGAAGAGGCTTTAAGTATGTTAAAAGAACAAACGCCCGATATTATTCTTATGGATATCCAGCTTCCCGGGATTGACGGTCTTACGCTGATTCGGCAAATTAAGGCGGATGAAAGCAAAAAAGATATACCCATTATAGCAGTAACCGCGCATGCAATGAGAGGGGATGAACAAAAGATTCTGGATACCGGTTGTAACGCATATGTAAGCAAACCCATTGATACCAGAGAATTGCCGATTACTGTGGAAAAATATTTAAAAAAGTAGTTGGAAACAAAATACCAAAACCCTAAAAAGAGATACAAAAAATTATCGATAAGGGGAAATGATTTTACATGAAATACACTATTCCGCCGGATCAACGGTAAGATACAGAGAGGTAGTGCCTCTTTTTATATGCAGAAGTAATTTCTCCCCCGTGTTTGCGATGATCAGGGCTCTTTTAAATTCAGAGACGTTGGAGATTGTGTTTCTGTTTATTTCTGTGATGATGTCTCCTTTTTTGATATCATGCTTTGCCGCAGGGCCTTCCGGCTGCACCTCCGCAACCAGTACTCCGCTATCGTGCGTTAGATTTTTATCTTCGGGTAAATTCTCTGCTATTATGCCAATATCCTTTTCCGGAGGCACTTCTTCCGGTGTTGGTGTAGAAGCGATTTTTTGCGGTTGTTCACTAAGAATAACATTCAGCGCCATTTCCTGGCTGTCCCGTAATATCTTCATGGTAACGTTTTTGCCCGCTCCTGTTTGTTCCACCACAAAGCTCAGGTGGTTTGCGTGCCGCATTTTTACCCCCTCAAACTCAATAATGATGTCTCCGCTTTGGAGTCCGGCAGCTTCCGCGGGGGAGTTGCTTAACGCCTCTGTTACAATGACCCCTTCAGTGGTGTCAACGCCAAAAGCCTCCGCGAGTGCAGGATCAATGTCCTGAATTGTTGCGCCCATCCATCCGGGATGAAAAGGCATTTCATTTTTCTTTTCATGTTCTTGCTCCAGTGTCTGCACCGGCGCCTGTTCCTGATGGATCGTATCATATATTTCGGTATTTTTCGGAACGAGGGGTGTCTGATAGGTTATGTTTGGTTGAAAAAACCTTTCTTTGTTTAACATAAAGGCAATTACTCCCGCCGCAATTATCATGGAAATTCCTCCAAGGACGGCCGCTATTGTCTTGCCTTTTCCATGCTTTGCTTTTCCAACGGGTTTTTTTCTGTTGCCGAATAATTCCCGGTCGTATCTTTGCCTTCGGCCATGATCGAGCAGTATATCGATGGCCTCTTGTAAAAGCATCTTTCTTCGCAGGGCAAAATCTCTGAATTTGGGATTAGAACTCAGGCTTTCCCAAAGATACACCTTTCGTTTATATGCTTCCCGTATTTCCTGGTCTCCGGCAGTTGCTTTTATTTCCAGAACACTATAGTAGTTCGGGAGTTCCTGTCGGGAAGCGCCGGATTTCCCGGTGGCAATAATGGGCATGGAAGGAGCAGAAGCCTGGTATTGTGCTCCCTTTTTTTTCAGTTCCGAGGCAATCATATCGGAAGCGGCAGACTGGCTGAGTCCCAATGATTCTGCGTAGTTAAGAAGTATCTTTCGTCCTTCCTGCGTGAGTGTGTTGTCGGTTGTGACAATATGGATCATTTTTGCCAATTCGTCTTTTGCCTTTTTACTGCTGTCGCTTGACAATTGTTTATCGTACGCTGATTTTTTTGAAGGATTGGATAATACCTCATATGCCTCCTGCAGTTTTTCCATTGCTTCGGCAGAGGCTGGCCCCGTTTCTTTCGTTTTTGTATTGGCAGGGTTGGCGTTGTACCGTTTATTTACTTCACGCCACCAGTCATATCTTTGTTGAAATGATTTTGTTATAGTTTGGGAGGAATGGCTTTCGCCGGATGTTAAACCTAAACGTTCATAATGGTTTTTCGCGGGGTCGAGAGCGCTTTTCCATTCATTGTTATGAAAATATTTGTCAGGATCGAACAATGCCGCCATAGTCTGTTTTCCGGATAATCACCATGCCTGTTTATTTAACTCGTTATTGTGGCTTTTTCAATATTGGCGCTTGCGGTTTTTATTTCCTGATCAGTCAGGCCGCCGGTGTGTTCTACTTTTATTACCACTTCCTTTTTCGACGGGAGATGAACACCGTGCACTTCCAGTATTCCCATATCATTATATTTATAGGCTACCTCGATGGAGCTTCCTTTTGGCGAAGGGGGGATATCGCGTATCGAACCCTTTGCGATCATAGTGCAGTCGAGGGGGTCGCATGTATCGTCTTCGCCCATGATTCCGCCTTCCATGATTCTTAGAAGGACAGAGCCCTGGTTATCGGTGAGTGTCTTAAAAATATCCTTCTTTTCAAAAGGCAGGGGAGTAAACCGTGGTATCATGAGAAAATTCCGCTCATTCCCTTCTCCGTCCAGTGCGATGATCCCCAGATTATGCGAAGCCACTTTTTGCACTTCCACGCCGGCAAGTCTTTTTACAATTTCACCGGGGATATTGCCGCCGGGAATGCTCAGTATTGCCGCATGCCAGGCAGCGCCAAGGGCTACACATTCATCGGGGTTTAATTCGTCGGTCGGCGTTTTTCCGCTTATTTCCGTAATCATATTTCGTATCATGGGCATTCTTGTGGAGCCGCCCACCAGCAGAATCGTTCCGATATTCTGCCATGACATGTTTGCATCGCTCAATACTATCTCACATAATACCTTGCAGCGGTTTACGAGTGATTTCGTAATTTCTTCGAATTTTTCTCTGGTTAATTCTGCCATGAGGGTATTGCCCGCATGGACGCACATAATTTTAGCCTTTTCACGTTTCGATAGTTCTTCTTTTGCCTTAATTGCACGCAATTGCAAATCCTGATACGACGAAAGATCGTCCAGGGGGTCTGATCCGTATTTTTCCTTAAAAATCTTTGCTACATACCGGATGATTTCATCGTCCCAGTCTTTGCCTCCGAGCAAGTGATCGCCGTTCACAACGACCTCACGGATTTTCCCTTGTTTTATTTCAAGGATAACCACGTCAAAAGTTCCGCCGCCCAGGTCGAAGACAAAAACATTTTGATCTTTTTCGAGTTTGTCAAGTCCGTAAGAAAGCGCGGCGGCTACCGGTTCATCGATTACTGCCAGCACATTAAATCCTGCAATGATCCCTGCTTCCTTTGTTGCTGCCCTTTCAGGGTCGCCAAAATAGGCGGGACACGTAATTACCGCATCCGTTATTGTTGTTCCCATCCGTGCCTCAGCGTCATTTTTCAGTTTTTTCAGAACAAATGCGGAAATCTCCTGTGCGCTGTATTTCTTCCCTCCATGTTCAAAACACCAGCCCTTTGCCACAACATTTCCCTGTCCATCCTTTTTATCTTCTTTTGGCTTTCCCATTTGTCTTTTTACAAATTCAACGACCTTGTTGGGTTCCGCCACGGCATTGTGTTTTGCTATTTCTCCCACAATAATATCATTTTCGTTTTCGATAAGCACAACTGAAGGGGTGATACGGTCCTGCTCGGGACTGGTAATAATCTCGGCTTTGTTGGTATCTTCATTAATATGTGCGATGGCAGAAAAAGTAGTGCCCAGATCGATTCCAACTACTTTTGTTTTTTCAGACGACATGGTTATCATCTCCTGTATTTTTTAATTATCACTTCCTCCGGCCTCAGTACCTTGTCATTCCAGCAAAATCCTGGTTTTACAACCTTTTCCACCTTATTGTTTTCGGCTTCGGTGGTTGTTGGCACAGTGCCTGTCGTTTTGTGAAGTTTATAGTCAAGAAAGTCCGGATGTTCGCGGTACGGTGTCACGTCTCTGCGGTACAGAATTTCCAGCAATTCTTCCTTTATCGTATGCAGATTCTGTTTCAGTATTGAAAAAGCTTCCTTTGTCATATCCTGCTTTCCATCCAGAACGGCGAGCAATTGCATGAAATTGTCATAAAGCATGATCAGGTCAATGAAAACAGGTTTTTGCGACTGGAAGATAAAATTGTCACGATAGAGCTTCAGTTCCTCATGGAGCTTCTCAATGGTTTTTTCTTTCGTTGCATCATAAGACAAGCGGGCTTCAAGGAGTGATTTCATTTCTTCCAGTAATGCTTTGTGAGAGGCGATCATTTCTGCAATAGATGCTTGTTCCGTGCCATTCGTTCGATGTGTGCTTTCTGTGTGGGATGTCTCCTTTCCTCCGGGATGTTTAACGTTGTCGTGTTGCGATACCGGAGGATTGTTAATTTCTTTATTTCCTTGTGTTTCTTCTTCTCGAACATTCATTTGCCATACACCTCTTTTTATAAAGCATGTCTCACAGGAAATAGGAAGCCGGTGGAAAACATCATTAAGTATTTATTTATAAAGATTTATAACATTTCGAAAGTAATATATCAATAGTAAACAGGTTCATCTGTTGAAAAAAGATTATGATGTGCTAATTGAGAGGTTGAATTAACCGGGATTAAGAATTTGTCCTTGAGCGGGGTTTCATGTATGACAATAAAATAATGAGGTTCTGGGTTATTAAAGCTCTTTTCTGTGAAGTAGTAGACAGAACAGAGTTGTATTGCAGACTCGATTTGTATATCGGGCGGGATATCAATCAGGGATTTGCTCCCATTGGTTTTTAATTTCCATTTGTTCGTTTACATAATTCAACATTTCTTCTTTATCGTCCGTATTCATAACAAATAAGTTCTTACCTTCTAATGGTGCTAAATGCTTGCTTCCATGCATTGCATCTTTAAAGAAGTCTTCGTAATCCATGTTAAATACTGAACCCATACCTGACTCCAACTTCTTTTCAAACCTTTTCCATTCCGGGTATGCATGGGAAACTTCCGCAAGCTGAAATTGGCCGAGATGTCCGAAATGTTTTATTGCAAACACCAGCGCCTCAATATCAGAATCTGAGAAGACATTTATATCTATATCATGTACAGATCGAATATCATACATGCCTTGTTTTTCGATATATTGTTTATTGACAAGCAGTTTATGTTCTGATAACTTAAGCCAAAGCGGGTAAATCCTATAATGTGCCTCTGGTGCTCCCTTCCATCGGTTGGCAATGAGCCAGAGGAAATAGGCATTATAGGGGCCGCTTTTTTTATTATTACCGCAAATACTCTGTTTCAAACCTGACCTTGTGCTGATAGACGTTATACCATTCTGCGTCGTTATTTTCGTACTTCCGAAAAATTCCCCAGCTAAATAAGTCAACTGCCTGTAACCCTGTGCTTTCCTGAGATGTAAGATGCGAAATGTTTAAATCGGTATTCAAGGGGAGTAAAGCTTCAAGCTGATTCACAAGATATTGATTGAAGTCCCTCACTTCCTTTTTATTTCCAGTGTGGTATTTATCCCTTTAAGTTCCGTTATTTGTCGTGAATTTTTCTTTTTCTGATTCAATTTGTTTTTGAGAGTACGCATTACAGCCTTTGTAAACTCCTTTCGTGCCGCGTCAGAATTACAAACTAAAAGAGTAATGACAAATTTTTTAGTTGTCTTTCTCTTCCTGAAATCAAAACCAAGATCACCAGACTCGTCGAGAAAAATTATCACCTATTTTTATCCTCGACAGGAATATCTTCGGGCTGGATCCAAACAACCTTTCCGTCTTTCCATGACGCAACGGGATTGCCCGCTATTTTGTGCTTTAAGAGTGCTTCTTTTACAGCTCGTTGTAAAGCTTTGTCTATTTCACTGCCATCGTAAAAATATTCATCAATATTCTTTTTTGTTTTACTCATAATCTTTCTCTAATGGTATTCCACAAATCCGCATTATAAACTTTTTCTTCGGTCTTTTCTCCTGTTGCAATCAAGTCAGGGCCTGATGGATATGAATTATTGTATAGTCTCCAAGTATCAGCCAGTGGCTTGTAAAGGCTGAAAAAATTCCTCATGCCTTTTGCATATCGCCTTCTTATCGTTTCTTCAGGTACATTATGTCCACCAATCCGGACCCTTTCAGCTACCCGTGCTATTGCAAACTCCTCATTGGGAAGCCAGAGAAAGACAAGGTGAAAAATATAACGTGTCTTTTTAAGGTTGTCTATTCACGGAGTAATTGCAAAAAAAATATTGACATATTAACATGAGGATTGTAGCCTATGATTAGCTCATCTACCATGTGTGGAAGGAGTAACAAGGTCGTCTCCGCAAGGAGGCGGCCTTAGCATTTTAAGATATTTGATTCCTCCAGTATTCCTCAAATTCTTTCTGGAGTTTCTGCCTCCTGTGATCCTTATCTACCATATAAGCCGTCCACAGTAAGACGTAATCTTTTCTGTCAGCCAGAATCACTAAATATTCCAAAGATTCCAGCCACAAGCATATTCTGATTTCCCGTCCTCTGATATTCTTCCAAACCTTTACACCGTTCTCGTGTGAATGCTCTATTACAGGTCTTGGCCAGCGGATACGTTCGCACCTTCGCATGTCCGGCAATCTGTTTTCCTCAATATTACCCTCAGAAATTATATGCCAAAAAGTTGCCGCTTTTCCCTGTGACTCAGGATGGCGCTTCATCCCTACTCGCCTGTCTTCAAAAGTTGGTTTGCTTTCAATGAAATCTTTTCTAAAGAAATCGTATAAGGCATTTAAATAACGATGCCAATCGCCTCCATAATTTCCGTCATCTTTTTTTCCCTGTCAGTTCGAATTTTTATATCCAGATGTTTATGGCAGTCAGCGCAAGTTTGTTGCAATAGTCCAACTTACAGCCTTTGTAAACTCCATTCGTGCCGCGTCAGAATTACAAACTAAAAGAGTAATGACAAATTTTTTAGTTGTCTTTCTCTTCCTGAAATCAAAACCAAGATCACCGGATTCATCGAGAAAAATTATCACCTATTTTTATCCTCGACAGGAATATCTTCGGGCTGGATCCAAACAACCTTTCCGTCTTTCCATGACGCAACGGGATTGCCCGCTATTTTGTGCTTTAAGAGTGCTTCTTTTACAGCTCGTTGTAAAGCTTTGTCTATTTCACTGCCATCGTAAAAATATTCATCAATATTCTTTTTTGTTTTACTCATAATCTTTCTCTAATGGTATTCCACAAACCCGCATTATAAACTTTTTCTTCGGTCTTTTCTCCTGTTGCAATCAATTCAGGGCCTGATGGATATGAATTATTGTACAGTCTCCAAGTATCAGCCAGTGGCTTGTAAAGGCTGAAAAAATTCCTCATGCCTTTTGCATATCGCCTTCTTATCGTTTCTTCAGGTACACTATGTCCGCCAATCCGGACCCTTTCAGCTACCCGTGCTATTGCAAACTCCTCATTGGGAAGCCAGAGAAAGACAAGGTGAAAAATATAACCCGTTTGCTTGAGTCCTTGTATCCAGGGTGCAAAAGTACGACTCGCAAGGGTTGTCTCAAATGCAAAGTCTACCCGTTCTTTTGCAAGAAAACGTATCCGCTCCAGCATAATACGGCCCGCATGAAACGCTGCGCCTTCAGGTTGAAAGGCGGAAAGCCCCTCGGCAATTGTGTCGGCATTTACAAATTCAGTGACTCCAAGCGTGCCTTTCAGCAATGCCGGAGCAGTCGTTGATTTACCAGCCCCGTTAGGCCCAGCGATAACAATAATATGCGGTCGGTGTTCTGCCATAAGATATTAAGAAGTTGTGTTGCAAGGCGCTCCCAATAAAAGCGAGTTAATCCCTTACCAAAGGGGGAAAGAGGGGGTTGTGTTTTTTCTTCGAATGAGAATTATTTACAACCCCCTTTTTCCTCGTTTCCAAAGGGAGATTTTTATGATACTACCGTCCTTAAAACTGCATGAACAAAATGAAAATTCCTTACCTTCTAATGGTGCTAAATGCTTGCTTCCAGGCATTGCATCTTTAAAGAAGTCTTCGTAATCCATGTTAAATACTGAACCCATACCTGACTTTAACTTCTTTTCAAACCTTTTCCATTCCGGGTATGCATGGGAAACTTCTGCAATCTGAAATTGGTCGAGATGTCCGAAATGTTTTATTGCAAACTCCAGCGCCTCAATATCAGAATCTGAGAAAACATTTACATCTACATCATGTACAGACCGAATATCATACATGCCTTGTTTTTCGATATATTGTTTATTATATTCGCTCTCAATGGTATCCAGAAAAGAGGTATTTTCAGCAATATCTTTCGTTTTAGAGCCTACCGGACCATATCCCATTGCAACATATTCGTCGTTTGTTACGGGCCGACCATATTTACGCAAATGATACCTATCGGCAAAATAAATAAGCTTTATGGCCTTCATTTTATTTATCTTTCCGCCGGACTTTTTTGCAAGGTAGTTCAAAGACTGAGCGGCTTTTTTGAAATCAAAATTGAAATGGATACACATACCTCAAATCTTGTCCTCATGTAAATGAGGATAGGATAGAATTATAATGGGATACAGGGTTTGTTGCGATTAATTATAGGTCATTGGGGAAATTTATCAATAATGTTTCAGGCGTAATGTGTTATTTTTATTGCCGGTTATCAAGGCAGGGCGTTGGGTTTCGTTTCATTCAATCCATTCTACCGGAATCAATTTTTTCCCATATCGCCATTCCTCGACTTCATGGACACCTTCAATTCCGCCATATATACTATTATCTGCATGATCAAGAATAATGCATTGCCATGCACCTTCTTTATCTAAAACCGATTTGGCGAGAGTTTTGAACATGCTCTTTACTGCGGCAACATCTTCATCACCCTCATATTTAGGATCATTTTCCACATTCTCAACACCTCTCTTTACTTTGGGGAAATATACCTGGCTGGGTTGATCAAAAATTACGAAACTAGGAACACACGATGTCGCTCGCTCCAAAAAATATTCTTGCAAAGAACACATTAAAGCAATATGAAAAGACACCCAGTTTGAAGCACTACCAATTTCAGCAAGAAAATGCCAATGATCATCATCACTCAGTACTGAAATATTTAAATCTTTAACACTAAATTTAGGAGCAATCTTTCGATACTTATCCTCTACATCCAAAGACTTTAAATGGTTAAGAATCCCCTGAGAGATGTGGGCCGTTGCGTTGTCAATACGTTGTTGTACGCCTTTGGGGTCGACCAAATTTATCAGACTTTTATATTCCTCTTCCAAGATGGATATATCTTTTTGAAATTCACCACCATCTGCAAGGCTTTCAAATGTTTCCATAGAAGCTTTTAAATGTCCGAGAAATAGAAACATATTTTTCCTGCGCTGAAATTCTTCCTGCGCTTTTTTATCCCGTGCCATCAACAAATCAAATCGTTTCTGATGCTTTTTCATTTGATCTAAAAGGTTCTCCAATTCTAATTTGATTCGCTCTTCTTCTCTTGCAAATGAAGTAGGCACTGCCGCTACGCTTTTTGCTTCATCTTCATACTTCTTGAATGCAGAGGAAATCCTAAAGAGTTCAGAGGTGCTATTAGGGTGTTCAGAACTCCCGCAGGCGGGACATCCCTTCGATTCTGATGCTATATTTTCCAACCATTGTGAAATATGTAATCTATCGACCCTCTTTCGCACAGAATTCCCATAATCGAGTAAGCCAGATTTCAAGCGTTGAATATCATTAAGTCTTTTTTTGGAAACACCAATCTCGGCGCTTATCCGTTCCTCTTCAAGTTCCAATTCTAAGACTTCTTTATTCGCTTTTTCAATATTTTCAAATTTTGTCTGCGAATGTTCAGGAATATGCTCAAAGATACGTTTTGCTGCCGCTAGCAAATCTTCCGGGCTAGTCGCATCTGAAACATTTTCTTCCAGTATTCCATATTCCTTTGCTACTTTTATATGACCAAGCATATTAGCCATCCATGCAGTAGATATTGCCTTAGATTTTTCAAACTCTCTTCTCAATTGATCGAGCCGCTTTTCGACAATCTGAAGACGTTGTCTTGCCGTTAAAATTTCAATATTCTCAGCACCCAAAATGAAAGGAAACCAATTCCTCAACCGTTCCCGATGTTCATGCGCATGAGTTTTATAAAACAGTATGTTTTGATTAGCCACAATGTCCTGGTTTTGAAAAACCAATGCCATCATATCTCGAAACCCTAATCGAGATTGATAACCTTTTTCCCCATCCTCACCATCCAAACGAAGATAGGGTACAGATGAAATGGTGTTCAAAATATGCTTTACACCTTCAGTATTTTCGTTTGCCTCTTTGATTGCAGGCGGGATGCTTTCTATTGGTCCACGCAAAAGATAAAAATCATTTGAAACTTTATTGCCATGAGGAATTTTTCGAGAAATCAGAATTTGTTCTGTTTCTGTTTGGAAAACAACCCCATACCAAGATGCATAATTACGAATAGTATCTATAGGTATAAAACAGTCACTAGAAGCTAAACAATAATCAATAATTGGAATAATCGCAGATTTCCCTGTACGTGATGCCCCAGTTATGACGTTCACTTTTCCCGGTTTGAAGTCTACAATTCTTGGTGGAAATGCATCAGACTTTGGCCAAATGATTAATTTTAAAAGTTGAAATTTCATCAGAATACCGCCTTAAGATAAGCTGCAATGGTAGACAGATCGTGTTTAGAAAACCATTTCCCAAGAATCTCAGCCTTATTCCCATCGTCCCTAATTTGTCCTTTCAAACTTTTTTTGCGACCAGGGCGTTTTGTTAAATCGCGAGGATACAATTTGCCACTATCAGCATCCCAGACCATTAGTCCTTCAGCAATAGCAATATCAATTGCCGCCAAAGTATATTCACGCTTCTCTCTTGCCCGCTCCTGTATGGTTAACAATATGTCTGAGTCTTTTGAGACTTCAAAGCTACGAGCAAATGATTGTAGATCATTTCTTCTATTGCTTATTGGTTTAAGAAGTGTCTTATTCGTCAGTATGGCACTAGCCACAAAATGTAAAAGCCCAATTGGAGCATCCCCGTGCGGATGTCCATTGCAGTATCCTTGAGTAAACCTCCAAAGCAAATAGGCGCCTACCAGAGGAGTGTTCCAGAGTTTTACTTCCTCCACTAATTGTCCCATAATCAAGCCTCCTTTTGTTTTGGAAATAGTTTTTCCCAATTAGGATGCCAGCCAAGAACTGGTTTATTAGCCAGAGCATGATATGTCCCAGCGATCGTTGAGCATGGAGGCGACATATCTCTGATTGTTTCCTTCCTTGACTTGCAATCCCCTAAAAGCAATTGTCCTTTATCTTCTTCAGTTAAACTATTTTCAGTAATGTCTATTCTTTTTCTTTGGTTTTTCCAAAAGTTAATTAACTTTGTCTCAAAATCAGAAGCAACGTTTTCGTCAATGATTCCGCTCTCTATCCACCGTTCACGATTTACATCTGCTCTCAAAAAATCTGACACGGCCTCTAATATATCATCATCAGTAGTGCCGATTGCATCAAGCTGTTTCAGATATATCGGATGAACCTTTACCTGATTTTGGATATCTTCATTCTTTGGGGGATACTGCAATGTAAAATCAAGAAGTTCTCGACGACGAGTACGATCAAACAGAACTGAAAACTGGCGATCAAATTCTTCCCAACTTATGATTACTAGTTCCCGTGCTGCAATTTTTTCAGTAACCACTTTCTGTAACCAACCACTGATTTGATGCATAAAAAATTCAATCTGGCTTTCTGGAACATGCTTGCGCTTAATTTCGTAGCGCACGTTATCATAACCAGCATCACTTCCGATTTGAAGTTCAAATCTTTCCACTACTTCTGCCAGCAAAGACTCGTTTTGATTAACCACGAAATCATAGTATTCCCAAATATCGTGGTCCTTTTTTATATCATTAAGTACTTTTTTTGCGTCATCAATTGCAGATTGCGCTTCTTGTTTGTTTTGCGCTGAACTAAATTTACCGACAATACCTTTTCTTCCAGACTGATTACAATACAGGATAAATTTCATTTTTCCTACATCTAGGTCTCTACTTATGATTGCTTCTATCCAATTTGAAAATGTTTTCCACAAATCGGTCGATTTGTTGGTCAGGGGATTTCCAACTATTGAAGATTTGTCTTCCTCGGCAATTACCCCACCATCTGGTTTAAGAGTTGCTACATCGCCCAGAACCTCAACACAAACAGCATCACCTGGACCACTTATAAGAAGGTGGTACAATGCACGTGGAAACTGAATTGTATACCCTAGTAACTGACCTGGTGCATTTGATTTCATTCGTATCCGCCTATTAGCATTCCAGAGAAGTCTCTGTCATTTCACGAGAATCACCCCTAGAAAATTAGGAACAGGCCTATTTATTTCTGCTTTTGTTTCTTTGGCCTGCCTCCTGGCAAAACATTTAATATTCTACCTAACTACATAAAGCAGTATGTCCTTAAAATCTAACGTCTATTTTTGTCTTTAATTCTATAATTGCCAGCATATTATCGTATGATATACAGCATGTCAAGCCATTATCGGCATAATTATGGTGAATGTTATGAAGACATTTTCAATAGAAAATTTGTTTGAGAAAAACCCTATTTGCGAATGATTGTCTTCTTGACCCGACTGTCATAACAACAAATCAACTTAATCCTCTTTTATCGTCAAAGCAAACTTCAACTCACGTTTTTTCTTGCCCGTGACGACTTTGTGCCGCACTTGTTACTTTTATCGGTATATTTCATCATGCGTACCGATATCAAGAAGGGTTATCTCTTTTTCTGCAATGACAATCGTCAAAGATATTCTCTATTTGTCAGTTATGCTTACGGCCTGAATGCCTTTGAGCTTTCCGCCGAGACGATGGTATTTCAGGTGGGGTTGAAAAGGGTCTTTTTCGGGGTCGCGCAGGACACTGGCAAGTTTTGTTTTCAGTTCAGGATGGCGCTTTTTGAACTTTTCCGCTGAGCGCGTGAAATGGGCAGTCCATACTCACCGGTACATGCTCAATCTTCGAGCCCCAGTTCCCTGATCAGTTCTTCGGCAGTGCCCCTTTTTGCCCTGCCTACCTTTACATCCTCAAGCGACGCACGCACGCGGGCAATATATGCCTCATCTTCCGCCTCAATCAATTCCCGATAGCGTTTCCCGGAAAGCACAACATACCGGGGTTGATTGTTTTTGATCACATGGACAGGACCTTTTTTCAAGGCATCTTCAACTGCACTGATTCCCCGTCTTTTAATATCCTGCGCTGCAATAGTATTCATATTTGGACTCCTTTCAGTACCCCAATTATACAAATTAATTACACCCGGTGGCAATACATAGAATAGTTATCTTGAGAACTAATATTTCCATAGAAAATTTCGTTTGAGAAAAAATCCTGTTTGCGAATGATTGGCTTCTTGCCCCGACTGCCGGGAACAATGAATCAGGTATTTAAGGAATGCAATGAAATCCCTGCTCTTCAAAATGGGAATCGAAGGTAAAAATAGTTTTAATTCTTGAATTGCGCATAATTTCAAAACTTATGCAATCAACAGATAGCCTCATTTGCCGAATGCCTCTGCAAGATATATATCGTGCTTCCTTGAGATATCACGCTTGCCGGAACTGAATCTGCCCGCGATGTCAATAGCCCTTTTCCGCCTTTCTTCGATGTCAACCATTGTATTAGTACGGATAACGGTATCAACCGCCTGCCTTATGATCTCTGCAATAGATAGATGCCGGGATAGTGCAATTTTTTTTAATGCCTTTACCTGTTCTTCTGTCAATTGAATTTGAGTACGTACCATATTAGCCTCCAGTGATTACAGTTTTGGTTCAATGATAGCAGATTTAACCAGACATGTCAAAAGGGCATATTTTTACTTTTAAAAGGAATGCATGATCTATCATTAGGCCGAAAATACTGTATTTGCCGTGCAAAATCAAGGGGAATATAGGGAATAGACAGGGTTCATTTGAAATATATTTTTCCTTAATATTGTGCTTGTCTTTTCAGTCGGGTGGGGTATGGCATTGCCAGCACCTCATTCAATTCATAAAAAACCACAAACTGCCGAAGCAATAAATTAATCATCTTCCGTCATCGAAGCAAACTTAATCTCGTCTTTTTTCAGTACCGGACTCTTTAATGCCGCGAAATAATATTCCAGGTCACCCTTCAGTTCCTCCAAAGTTTCTCCTTCAGGCACAATGGGGTCTTCTGAGATGGCTGTTATATCACCGGCATCATTGTAATAAACCTCGTGAATCCTGAATACTTCTTTATCCGCTATAACTCTATAATTCCACGTCATAACCATTTCCCTCTCACACAGCCCAGTCCACAACCTTTAAACCCTTTATACGCTTAAATTCCCTGATATTGTTCGTAACAAGGGGCACGCCAATACTCAGGGCATGCACCCCAATCAGCGTATCCAGAGAGCCGATAGGTTTACCGGTCTTTTCAAGCTGCGAACGGATGAGACCATACGTTTCTGCGTTTCAGGCTGAGTTCTTTCTGTCATAAAATCATCAGAAAATTTTTCGAGACTCCTGATAAGTGTGTCCCATGTCTTTTTTTCAGGAATAAATACCTGATCACCCTTGAATCTGAAGTCATGACATGTGTATACGACTTGCCAGACCACCATGGGTTAAACCCGTAAAGAACACTAAGAGCCTCTGCTTGATTAAAAAATTGCCTCACAATTTACCTCTAAAGCGATACAATAGTTAAAATATATAAAATATACTATGCTTATGATCGTATATATATCGCTTTTTTCAATTGTAAAAGTTGTACCGCTAATAACGAACTATTCCGGTCACACTTTGGGCTTTTAAAAAAAATGGCGTATGTCTTTTCAACCCAAAATCGTACGAAAATTCTAAATTATTACATGAATGATAATTATTTACGGAATAATTTTTTTTAAATTCTAAAGTATTACTTTTTCTGCTGTTTTATTATTCCAAATACTATCATCATTTTGCCCTTATCTTCTTTCCTCGTGTATCAAACCAAGCAATGTGTGTATTTCTTTGTGATTTGGGTTTAATGCTAAAACATTTTCTGTGGTTTCAAGCGCCTTGTCCGGCTGTCCGTTTTGGAAATAGGCAACGCTGAGATTGTAATATGCGTCTACGTTGCGGTTATCATATTTTACTGCATTGATCAGCGCCGTAATAGCTTCTTCATTTAATCCTTTTCTGATATAGGTAACCCCGATGTTGTTTAATGCTTCGGAGTAGTCGGGTTTGTTGTGAATGGCTTTCTTAAATTCATCAATTGCCGTATCCAATAGATTCGCTTTGGCGTAAATAAGGCCAAGGTTGTTGTGGGGGAATGGGTATGATGGGTTTATTTTCAATGCTGCCTTATATTCCTCAATGGCCTCCTTTATCAAGCCCTTTTTTTCGTACGTAATGCCAAGATTATTATGTGCCTGGATATAGCCGGTATTCAGCGTTAGGGCATACTTAAATTCACGGATAGATTCGTCCAGCATGCCTGTTTCCCGATAATGATTGCCAATGTTGTTGTGTGCCCTGAAACTTGCCGGGGTTGTTTTTGCAGTGTTTGCCCATAAGGCTGTGTTATTGAACCACGTAGTATTTCTTTTTATGGTAATAATCGAAAATGCAATAAAAAGGGATATTGCGATAGATAGTGTGCAATAAGGTCTTCGTATAAAACGCAACTTCCTGTGACAATTTTTTATGAAATGTCCGGTTATCATGCAGAAACCCAGCGATGGCAGGTAGAGATAGCGGTCTGCCATAATGTTTTCGATGGGGATAATGTTTAATACCGGCAATAACGTGGCAAGGAACCATATGAGGGAATAAAATACGGTTCTTGAGTAATAAAAAGATTTACCGACAATGATGGTAAATGCTGAAAGGAAAAGAATCGATAGCAATGTGGAAATACCGGTATGTGATGAGAAGTAAGGAACAACATAATCCGCGCTTAAATTGGCGGGGATAAAGAGTAGTTTTATGTACGATGCGAATACTTTGGGCATGATGAATATATTTTCAACGATACTATTATTGGGATATGAGACGTGGGTTTCCATCGGATTGCGAAGGAGCACAAATCTTACAAGAATATAAAAGAGAATAGCCCCGATATAGCCGGAATAGTATCGGGTAAATTTATATTTTAACTGTATGTTTTTTGCGAGTGTCACATCATAAAGGAAAATGAGGAATGGCAGAGTGATTGCCATTTCTTTTGAAAATATGCCAAGAAGAAAACATATCACGGAAGCAAAATAGGGAAAGGGGGAAGAATTTTCTCTTGTTTTAATATAGAGGAGAAAGGCAGCTAAAGAGAATGTGGCAGCAAGAAGATCATCCCGGTAGCCGATGGCATTGACCGTTTCGGAAAGAACCGGGTGGCAGAGAAATATAAGTGTGCACAGGAAGGCTGTGGTTTTGTCTTTAAAAATCCTGTTGAACAGAAAAAATGACAGTGCAACGTTAATGGTATGCAAGATAAGGTTGGTAAGGTGAAAACCGAACGGAAGCAATTTCCACACGGTATAATCGAAAAAATACGATGCCGTGGTTACCGGCCGGTAACTCAATTCGCCGGAAGATTTAAAATAATTTGCGTTGAAAAGATTGGGGAGGTTGCTTAATGTTTTTACAAAGTAATTCGTTGCCAGGATGGTTTCGTCGTCGTAAACGAATTGATTGGATAGGGAGTTTAAATAAATAAGTATCGGGAGGCATATAATAAGGGAGATGGGAAGGTACGTGACAGGGTACGCGGTGTTTTTTTGATTTTCAGGCGACATAGGGAATGGTTGATGTATTTCGTCTGAAAAAGTTCTGACGATCTCCTGAAAAGCATGGGAAATTAGATAGCGCTAAGACCAAACGTTTTGGGAAAAAAGAAAATCAAGTTCTTATTTAGAAATCGCCATTAATGTATTTTCATTCACAATAGTCTCGAAATGTAAGCGCGTTGATGAAGAAAAAACGTCATTAAGGGCATCCGTTATCTTTTTTTAATAACCTTTGTTATGTGTCGTAAAAGAACCAATCGTGATACAATTCCCACGACTTTGCCGTTTCTTAGCACGGGAACGGCATGTATTTTTCTGTTCAGCATGGCAGCCGCGACTTTTATTATGGTGTCGTCCTCGCTTGCGGTGGCCGCTGCAATTGGTTTTGACATGATCTTGGTGATATCCATGTCTTTGCATTCAAGACATCTTTTGTCAAAATAATCTTCACCCATAATTGAAAATAATGCATCATCAGAATTTAAATATTTTGGCATGAGAACCTTTAAGAGGTCTGTTTCGGTTACTACTCCGACAAGTTTTTCATTATCGTCTACCACGAATATGACGTGAAATCTGATCTTTCCAAGCATTTCCATAAGATTGAGAAATGTGCCCGACGCAGGCACTACCGTTGGATCCGTTACCATAATATCCCTGATTTTCATATTATATAGTCCCCTTCTGTGAAAAAGAATATTTAATAATTTTGCTAATAATTATAGTTTCTGTTTTGGCGCTGCTGCTAATTAATTATCTGTAAGTATTCGCAGAGAGTTTATCTGCCCTTTAGTGATGAAGAATATAATTTATATCAGATAGTAAAATACGATTACAATAAAATTTTTGGAAATGAATTTTTTATGTTTTTAATTGAAGTTATTTATGATATTCTGTTTTCTTTTATGTTTTTAAACGTGATAATCAATTGTTTTGGTTAAATCATAAGGAATCAAAATTATGGTCTTCTGGATTGCTACTCTCATATTTGTTGTATCTTTTGGACTGATTGTTTCGGAAAAACTCGATAAAACAAAAGTAGCGTTAATTGGCGCGGGTTTGATGATTATCCTTAAAATTGTCAGTCAGCACGAAGCCTTTTATGAGGAACATTATGCGATAGACTATAATGTAATATTTTTGTTAATAAGCATGATGATTATCGTAAATATCCTGAAAAAAACAGGAATATTCCAATTTGTCGCGATTAAATCGGCAAAACTCGCAAAAGGAAAGCCGTTCCTGATTCTCGTTTTTTTTGCGTGTATAACGGCGTTTGCATCCGCGCTGCTTGATAACGTTACGACAGTTTTGCTGCTCGTTCCTGTTACGTTGTTTATAGCGGAAGAATTGAAATTGGATCCTTTCCCTTTTCTGCTTTCCGAGGTTATGGCCTGCAATATTGGTGGCACGGCAACGCTCATCGGAGACCCTCCGAATATTATGATTGCCAGCAAGGTTCATTTGACGTTTATGGATTTTATTTATCATTTAACACCTGCGGTGCTATTCGTATTTGCCGGGTTTCTCCTCACCATTCGATTCCTTTTTGCAAAAAAATTACATGTCACGGAAGAAGTGCGGCAGAGGATTCTTGCTATGGACGAATATGCATTGATTAAGGATGCCGGTTTGTTAAAAAAATCCCTTTGTATTCTGGGGTTGGTTATCCTTGGATTTATCTTTCATGGTGTATTTCACTATGAACCGGCGACAATAGCGCTTGTTGGCGCCGCAGTGCTGCTGATTATTTCCAAAGAAGATGTGCATCATGCATTCCGGGATCTGGAGTGGTCAACACTTTTCTTTTTTATGGGGTTGTTTATTATTGTTGGAGGAGTTGTAAAGGTCGGTCTTATTTCAAAACTTTCCGAGGGTTTGATTGCGCTGACAAAACCGAGTGCGGAAGGGATGTTTACTTTGTCGATTGTCTTATTGTGGTTTTCGGCGATAGGTTCTGCGATTGTCGATAATATCCCTTTTGTTGCCAGTATGATTCCGCTGGTAAAAGGTACGGCAGAGGCCGTGCTGCCACAAGACTGGAATATTACGCCGCTTCTTCACCATTCAACCCTTATGCCTGTCTGGTGGTCGTTGGCATTAGGGTCTTGTCTTGGGGGGAACGGCACTCCGATTGGCGCTTCTGCAAATGTTATTACCATAGGCCTTTCGGGAAAAGCAGGATACCCCATAACTTTCAAAAAATTTCTTGTCTATTCAGTGCCAATTACTTTGGAAACAATAGTCTTATCTACTGTCTATATCGTAGCAAGATATTACGTATTTTCCTAATGCCCAAGGGTTTATTACATTGTGTTTCCCTTCTGGCGATATCCATTTCTCTTTTGGTTTAATAAAAAACATGGTTTGGTGACAATGATATGACAGCATGTGTCCATTTATGGACACTGTTTATGTTATTTGTTATTGGATAGATGAGACTTATTATTGATATAGAGATATTTAACGATGACCATTTGCAGTCTTTCGATGGCTTTTTAGGATAATGAAAAATTTTGTATTTTATAATCATAAGATATTTTGTCATAGCAGATTATGTTATTTGTAAATTCTTGTTTTCCTATTATTGTGTGAAATGGCGTATTTATTGCATACGTTGGTTATCAGACAATATTTCTATATTGTGTTTACTCAATTCAGATTCTTTTATTTTCAGAAGGAGGTGAATGGACAAGCAAGTATAAGGGTAAAATTAGTAGTGTTTGTGAGTTAGGATTTGGCAGTTGCTATGAATTTTGAAGGAGGTAAACAAGGAATTATGATACGAAAGGGAATGATAGGAGCGGTGATGCTGGGAGCGGCGATAGCGTTGGGGGGAGGAGTGACCAATGCGGGCTGGATACAGGGGACGCATGTTAATACGGATTTACCTGGCCCATTTTACATTACGGCATCTCCGGATGGCGGGACGTTGTTTGTATGCAATCAGTCCGGCAACAGTGTGACATTTGTCGATGCAAGGACGCAGAAGGTAACGGGAGAGGTAACCGTACGGACACAGCCTGAAGCTGCGGCGGTAACACCTGACGGGGCGTTTTTGTATGTATGCAACGGAGAAAGTGACAGTGTTTCAGTGGTGGACATATCCCGGAAGCAGGAGATAAAAGAGATAAAGGTAGGCGACTGGCCAAGTGGTGTAAAGATCACTGCGGATGGCAAGACGGCCTATGTATCATGTTCCGGTTGCATGTGGAACACGATAGATGTGATAGATACGGGCAGGATGGAGAAAGTAAGGTCCATCTACACTTCGAATTATGGTCCGAGGATGGTTGATATATCTCCGGACGGGAAGACCCTGGTAGCGATTCTTGACACGGTAGGGTCGATCAACCGGAGCGTTGATTTTATCGATATTGCCAGTGGCAGGATAATGGAAAACAGGGTAATTCCTGAGAGCGCCAACCTGAGAGATGTGGTATATACGCCGGACGGGAAGTATGTAGTGGTAACGTACCAGACCCCGAAGAACTGGTTGCCGGTATGTGAGGCAGAGAATGGTCAGGTATTTACGAACAACATAGCGGTAGTAGAGACCAAAGCGGGCGGCAAGGTAGCGCGTATACCGCTGGATGAGCTCAACAACTACGATGGAAACCCTTATGGTTTGGCGATCGATCAGAAGGGAAGATACTTGTACATTGGGGTAAGAGGGATGCATCGTGTAACGATACTGGATATGAACAAGGTATTGGACATCGTAACGGGCAACAGCCAGGAAGAGCTTGATTACCTCAGGGATGATCTCGGATTGGTAAGGGATTATCTTGTTGCGAGGGTGCCAACCGGGTTAGGGCCAAGTTCCGTATGCTTGTCGCCGGATGGCAAGTTTTGTTATGCAGCCAACTATTTTTCCAACAATGTAACCGTAATAAGAACAGCGGCAGACTAAGGATGAGTGGTGCGGGAGTGCGTGTTATTTAAACTTGGAAAAACGAATGGTAATAGAGAGGAAAATTAGGAGGATAGAGATAATTATGAAAAAAGGAATGGTAAAATTAGGATTAGTTGCAGTCCTTGGGGTATCGGGGCTGATGGCGGCGGGAAGCGCAGATGCCGGAGAGCCGCGCGTGGTAGCTACGATCCAGACGGGAGCCGAATGGGAACCGCTGGGAAGGGAAGAACCGTTGACGGTGCCTGAAGTGCATTTCAGGGTAAAGCATTCGCCGTTTAAGAGTGAGTTGGTAAGGTACGGCCAGTTTCAGTTCAATGATGCAGCATGGAGTTTGCAGGGAGAGTATTCATGCGCGAGTTGTCATTATGAAAGAGGACAGACAACCGGGTTGATCTGGGATTTGGGAGATGAAGGATGGGGAAGCTGGAAGAACACGAAGTATATTCGCGGCGGTCGTTACCTTCCTCCGTTCAGGCACGAAGGATTCACCGGACATCCTGACGAAATCGTAGGCGCTACGAGTTCACTTGACAGGGTATGCGGAAGAGACCCTGGATTTGTGTTCAGGAGCGAGAACTTTTCTCCGATGAGATTAGAGGCGCTCATTTGTTACATCAGGGCGTTGGAATTTACCGGAAGTCCGTTCAGGAATGCGGATGGCAGTTTCACCGAGGCGCAGTTAAGGGGTCAGAAGGTATTTGAGGATCCGAAAGTGGGATGTCTTGAGTGTCATCCTGGCGATCCGACAGACCCAAGGGCATTGTTCAGCGATGCGCAGACGCATGATGTGGGAACCGGCAGGGTAGGTTTGAATGGTTTCAGGTCGACCCCCGGAAAGGTATTTAACATATCGGCGATGGAGGCAGGTGAGGATCCATATGGTGAGGAGAGCAACACGCCGATCATCGGATTGGACCTTGTAAAGGAATTTGATACGCCGACATTAAGGGATATCTATGCATCAGGAACCTATTTCCATGATGGCAGTGCAAGGACTTTGATGGATACCATCAACAACACGGTAACCGATAAGGATATGCACGGAAGGACCTCCCACCTGACGCAGCAACAGCTTCAGGATTTGGTTGAGTACATGAAGGCGTTATAAGCGAAGGAAAAGTTGAGTGTGTAGAGAGAGTAGTAAGCAAGAAAAATTTAAGGAATAAGTGAAAGGAGAAGGCCAATAGATGGGTAAGAGGAAATTAGGAATAATAGCATCGGCATTCGTGGCGGGTGCGTTGGTCTGTGGGAGTTCCCTTGTAAATGCTGAGCCGGTAATGACGGGTGGTCCGGTGCAGGGGAAGGCCTTATGGACTGATTATTGTGGGATGTCAAAAGAGGTGCAGGGTCCTGTAAACCAGATATTGTTTACACAGTCGCCAAGGACTGCCAAAGGGGATCCGTATCAGAACTATCCGCACTATATCCCTGAGGGAAGCAGGATAGCGTTGTATGATTTGAATTCAAGGGAACTGAAGGTATTAACCGATGATTTTGCGACAGCCTTTGATCCATGCACCTACTGGAACGGCAAGAAATTTGCGTTTGCCGGAGTTCATAAAAAGGGTGGTGGTTGCCAGATATGGGAAATGAACGTAGACGGCACCGGGTTAAGGCAGATGACGGATATGAAGGGATCATGCCGTTCCCCGATTTATTATGCAGCGGGAAGCATTGAAGAAGGTGAAGGCCGCATCATATGGCGTGACAGGTATTTTGAAGGAGACTGGAAAGAGCATGGCACGGTAGAGAAGACCGGTATGATCATCTTTTCAGGCGCCAAGGAAGGCGTAATGGATGAGTTCCACAATCCATACGCATATAATCTTTACCGTTTGGATACCCAGGGCGGCAAGGTAATCCAGAGAATCACCGGCCACGTATTGTCAGGTATCGAATGGCCGCACATCAACACATCGGCTGATCAGATCACGTACAACGTAAGCTCGAACTTTGATCCATGGTTGACTCCGGATGGAAACATCCTTTTCTCCAGCGTGCAGGCGAATGGAAGCAGGGCAGGCGGGGTAGGCAGGGTAATGCTTTGCGTGGACAACTGGGATGGCGCGTATCCGAGGCCGATCTATGGAAACTGCGATGGTGAAATTGGCGGCGCTTGCGGAAGGTCACAGGCGAAGATCACCTTTGGCGACAGGAGACTTGTTTATGTTGAGTCGCCATACATGAACTGGGGTGTAGGGCAGTTGGCAGCGGTAAGCTGGGATGCCCCGTTCAACAAGACGTATGAGAGATTAACCGGCAATGATGGCGGATTGTACAGGAGCCCATATCCTCTTCCGGATGACAGGATGTTAGTATCCTATGCTGAGAGGGGAGATTTTGGCATATTCTGGTTTGATTTTGGCAAGGGTGGCGCAGGCGAAAAGGTATATGATGATCCGAACTGGAACGATCACCAGCCGGCTCCTATTTATGTGAAGTATAAGCCAAGGTGGATTAACACCTTTACTGCCGGAGACAGCTTCGGTGTAACGACTGTAACGTATCAGCCGTTTGATCAGGTGAAGGTGGAAGGATATCCGCATTCATGGGCAACATGGATTTGTTTTGATACGACAATCTCAGATATTCCGGTAGGTCCATATCCGCACCAGAAGGCAAAAGAGATTGGTCATGGAGATATCAAGGCAGTAAGAATCATCCAGGGATATCCATGCGTAGAGGCGGATTCAACCCGTTTCAGGGTAGGCGCGGGTGCACATCTCTTAGGTGGAGCAAGGTCAAGCAGCAACTCAGGATCAGCGTTCCAGCAGAGGGGTATCATTGGCTACCAGAAGGTAGAGGATGATGGTTCAACCGTTACCTCACAGTTGGCAGACGTACCTTACTACATTCAGATATTGGATGACAAGGGCATGTCAGTACAGACCGGTTTATCATGGGCATACTTAAGGCCGTATCATGGCAGGATCTGCAGTGGATGTCACTATGGATCATATCGTGGAAGGGCGTTTAAGAATCTCCATTCAAAGGCGTTGTACAACTGGTGGTATGATGACAGAAGCCACTATGATTCACCATTTGCGTTCAGGTATTTGAAGTTTGACAATGAGGGAACATACAAGGGTGTGAAACATGGAGAGGATGTAGTAGTGCCATCCGATATTTACTATGGTGGTCCATCCGGAACGACGTCACAGCCTGTAGAAGGTTTGACATTGGATAAGCAGAGGACGGTAGATTTCCGCAGGGATATTCAGCCGGTACTTGATGCGAAGTGTTCGAAGTGTCATGATGCGAACAATCCGCCGAACTTAAGCGGTGGTTTGGAGTTGGTAAACGTAGACGGCATAGCTGCATACAGCCGTGCGTATAACAGCTTGCTTGCGCCGCAGAGGGGCAAGGACGTGAACATTGGCGGTAAATACGTCAATCCGTCTGCTGCGATCAACAGTTTGCTGGTATGGAGGCTGTATGAAGAGGAGTTAAGTGAGAATGCTCCTGCTGCGAATGTATTCCCGGTAGAGGGACGCGTATTGCATGACAAATTCCTCACCCAGGACGAGAGGTTTGCGATAGTAGAGTGGATCGATCTTGGAGCACAGTGGGATAACATTCCAGGACCTGACTTCTATCCTGGATATCAGGTAAAATAAGAGGGATTGTAAATATCGTCTCTTAGAGAGCAGTAAGAAGTAAGAAAAGAAGTAATAAACAAGAAATAAAATAATCAAAGAGCCGGGAACGTGACATATCACGTCCCGGCTCTTTGTGTTTC
>VGXX01000004.1 GCA_016873155.1 Planctomycetota bacterium
GGTGTGGAAGTAATGTGGCGGGGAATACGAAGACTTGCTGATATTTTGATAGGTGTTTCCCTGACAATGAGTGTTCATAAATCTGATTATGGATAATTTGTCCAGCAAAAAATTGTCCAACTGTAAGACGGTTACCGGTCAATGTTTAGGATTACAATAATCTGAATTTGAGGGAAATATAGCTGGAATGACAAGGGAAATGCTTACGGGGAATGCGGCGGCTGCTTGGGGGGTGAGGCTGGCAGGGGTTGATTATATTCCGGCTTACCCGATAACGCCGCAAACGGAGATTATTGAGACGCTGGCAAAATGGATTTCCGACGGGGTTCTGGATGCAAGGTTCGTTACGGTGGACTCTGAGCACTCTATGATTACTGCGGCAGGGGCTGCCTCGGCTACCGGGGTGAGGGTCTTTACGGCAACGTCGAGTCAGGGGCTTCTCTACGGCTTCGAGATGCTCTATTCCGTGGCTGGATGGCGCGTACCGCTTGTGATGGTAAATGTATCGAGGGGGTTATCGTCCCCGATTACACTGGAACCAGACCATAATGACATCCTTGCCGCACGGGATTCCGGGTTTTTGCAGATTCACTGCGAGACCTGCCAGGAGGTGCTTGATTCGATTCTGATCGCATATAAACTGGCAGAGGATGAGCGGGTGCTTCTCCCCGTGTTTGTGAATATGGACGGGTTTCATCTCTCCTTCACACGAGAACCTGTAGAAATACCGGATTTGGAAAAGGCCAAAAGGTTTTTGCCAGCGTATCAACCCAAACATGCCTTTTTCAAGGCAAGTCAGCCGATGGCGCAGGGTGTGGCAGTTATTGGCGGACCTGCATATTCGTATTTCAAATACCAGATGCACCTGGCCAGCCGGAAGGCGCTGGAGGTTTATACAGAGGTTTCGAAGGAATTTGCCAAGAATTTTGGTCGACCCTATAATACTATCGAAGGATATATGACCGATGATGCAGAATATATTCTGATTATGTCGAACTCATTTTCAACACTCGGAAAGGCAGCGGTAAAGAGCGCACGAGAGAATGGCATTAAGACTGGGCTTTTGAAGTTGAGACTCTTACGACCATTTCCGGAGTCGGATATTGTTAAGGCGATTAAAGGGGCAAAGGCTGTGGCTGTCGTAGACCAGAATATCAGCGTAGGAAAGGGGGGGATTATCTATTCAGAGATTGCCAGCGGCATATGTAATCAGAAGGATAAGCCTCTTTTGCTTTCCTTTGTTGGCGGACTCGGAGGGAAAAATATAAGTCCTCAGGAATTCGAGTTCATCATTGATAGTATGATTAAGGCCGCTAGTACCGGAGAGGCTCCAACTCCTTGCCTGCTTTATACAGAGGCGGAATGGAAGGAGATGGATAGGTTGAAGAAGATGGCGGGAAAACTGTAATGGATCACCGCAAAGGCCTGTCCTCATGGAAATGGGGAGCGCAGAGGGCGCAAAGTTAGATAGAAGAGGAGAGGTTGGGAGGTTGTGAAATTTTTGATTTTCTCAATTTCTCATCTTCTCAACTTCTGCCGCGTTTTTCAATTGCGGTATTCCTGGATATAGTTTAGGGATTAATCAAATAGTTTTAACATGGATATAATGCCCATAAAATCTATAAAAGACATTCCTACGGAAGAGGATATTTTTCCGGGAACTCCTGCGTGTGCGGGATGCGGGGGGCTTCTGGCATTGAGGCACTGTCTGAAGGCTTTAGGGAAAAAGGTCGTTATCGTGAATGCCGCAGGTTGTTTTACCCTGCTTTCTGTTTATCCGTTTACGCCTTTCCAAAATTCGTGGCTTTACACGGCAATTGCATGTGCACCGGCAGGCGCGCAGGGGATAAGGGATGCCCTGGATATATTAATTAAAAAAGGGAGGCTTGATTCCGCAGAGGATTTGAAGGTGGTTGTGCTGACGGGTGACGGCGCCGCTTACGACATAGGTCTTGCATCCACATCCGGGGCTATATACCGTAACCTCGATTTTTATTACATCTGTTACGATAACGAAGCATACGGGAATACGGGCTTCCAGTGGTCGGGGGCGACGCCATTTGCGTCAAAGACGGGAACAACGCCGGCAGGAAAGACAAGCCCGACAGGGACGATGCTCTCCAAAAAGAACCTCTTTGAAATATGGAGGAGCCACAAACCGCCGTATCTTGCCACCATTTCGCCTGCCCATCCGGTTGACTTGATCAACAAGTTTAAAAAGGCAGAACAATACAAAGGTCCCAAACTCTTTATAAACCTTTCACCGTGTCCGCCCGGATGGGCAACTGACCCATCCCATTCCGTCACGTTTGCGAAATTAGCGGTTGATACGGGCATCTGGGCTTTGAAAGAGGCTGTTTATGGTGATGTAGTGCATACGGTTGTTCCGGGAAAATTCAAGCCAGTTGAAGAGTACCTGAAAGAACAGGGACGTTTTGCGCATCTCTTCAAACCGGTGCGGCAGGAAGAAATTTTAGGGAGGATACAGTCGATGGTTGATCAGTATTGGGTTGAAGCGAGGGAGAAAGACTCAATAAAGAAATAATTTCAGAATCTCTGAATCCGTGGGATTATTTGTTCCTTAAACTGTTTCAGGGCGATGCCCCGATGGCTGATACTATTTTTGATCAGAGGGTTTAATTCGGCAAAGGTTTGATTGTAATCGGGCACGTAGAAGATCGGGTCATATCCAAACCCACCTTTTCCCCTGGGTTCTTCGGTAATGAAGCCTTCGCAGCGTCCTTCTACTACAAATAATAATTGATGTGGGCTGGCAAGGGCAATGGAACAAAGAAATCTGGCCGTACAGTTTTCTTTTGGCATACCCCTCAGTTCGGATAACACCTTTTCAATATTCTTTTCGTCAGTTGCATTTGGGCCAGCATATCTGCTTGAATAGATGCCAGGGCGTCCGTTCAGGGCGTCGATTTCAAGTCCCGAATCGTCTGCCATTGCCCAGGTATTACAAGCTATGGCCAGGGTGGTTGCCTTTTTTATAGCATTTTCCCGGAAGCTATTTCCGTCTTCTTCCACTTCAGGCAGAAAAGGAAAATCTTCGACGCCTCGAAGCAATATGCCAGGGATTTTTTTAAGAATCTCTGCGATCTCCTTTTTCTTATTTTCATTTTGCGTAGCAATGACGATGGTTTTTGCGTGAATCTCATTTACTATTGAAGACATATTGTTTCCCAGAATAAAGATTTAATCGTTAATTTCCAGTGACTTCCTTTGGATTTTGGTAATCTCACGGATTCCCTTTTTTGCCATATTTAACATCTCTGCCAGTTGTTCGTCATCAAAGGTATATTCTTCACCGGTACCCTGGATTTCGATAAACTTGTCATTTCCTGTCATCACAATATTCATGTCCACCTGTGCGGCGGCGTCTTCTGCGTAGCAGAGGTCTAACAGGACATCATCGTTCACAATTCCGACACTCACGGCTGCAATACTGTTCAGAACGGGGTTTTCTTTAACAAGGTTTTTGCTCATGAGCCATTGGACGGCGTCCACCAATGCTATGTAACTTCCCGTAATAGCTGCGGTGCGCGTGCCGCCGTCTGCCTGGATAACATCACAGTCAATCCAGATTGTCCGTTCCTTTAACAGGGCAAGATTGATGATTGAACGTAAAGAACGGCCGATGAACCTTTGGATTTCATGTGTTCTCCCCGTTAGTTTCCCCTTGACAGCTTCCCGCGGAGCCCTTATGGGTGTGGAGCCAGGCAGTAACGAATATTCCGCCGTAAGCCAGCCTTCGCCGGTGTTTTTTATGTGAGGGGGCACGGTTTCTTCTATCGAGGCCGTGCAAATAACCCTGGTATTGCCTGTCTCTACGAGCACGGAGCCCGGGGCGTACTTGGTAAAGCGCCTTTTGATGATTAACGGACGCAACTCGTCACGTTCACGATTATCAACTCTCATAGCTATTCAATAGTTTTTTATTTTCTTAATAAAAGTTTTAAAAGGGCTTTTTCCACATGAAGTCTGTTTTCTGCCTGGTCGTATACGATAGAATGCGGGCCGTCGATAACCTCGTCCGTAATTTCCTCTCCACGATGGGCCGGGAGACAGTGCATTACCTTGACATCATCCTTCGCCGGTTTCAAAAGGTCGCTGTTGATTTGAAAATCTTTGAATGCCTGTCTGCGCGTCTCTTCCTCTGCCTCCTGTCCCATGCTAACCCAGGTGTCCGTATAAAGCACGTTCGCCTTTTCAGCGGCTTCTTTTGGGTCCTGATAGAGATGAATCAGATCGTTTCCATCTGCCATCTGTTTGGTTTTGGAAACAAAATCAGGAGCGAGTTCATATCCCTTTGGTGAGGCAACATGGAAGTGAATACCCAGTTTAGCGCAGATTTGAGCCAGAGACCGGGCGACGTTATTCCCGTCTCCGATAAAAGCTATTTTTATGTTTGTATAGGAGCCGAATTTTTCTTTGATAGTGTACAGGTCAGTGAGCGCCTGGCACGGGTGGAGATAATCCGACAGGGCATTAATAACGGGTACGGTGGCGTATCTGGCCAGTTCCTGAATCGTGTCCTGACCGAAGGTGCGGATAGCAATGCCGTTTACATAACGGGACAGCACTCTTGCGCCGTCTTTTACGGCCTCCCTCTTGCCAAGGTTTATATCATTTTGTGTCAGATAAATGGCGTGACCGCCCAGTTGTACCATTGACACTTCGAAGGAGACCCGTGTACGCATGGAACTCTTTTCAAAGATCATTCCCAGTATTTTGCCGCTCAGACATTTTTCATCATAGCCTTTGTTATGCCATTCCTTCAGTTCCTTTGTGACATTAAATATTTCCTCAATGTCAGATTGTGAAAGGTCTGCAATTGAAATTAAATCCTTACATTTCATAGGCAATCTCTCATGAATTAAGTTTTAGAAAGAACCGTTTTTAAAATGTTCAAGCCCTCATCAATGTGTTCTTTTGTAACATTGAGCGGGGGCATAAATCGAATGACAGTGTCATGAGTACAATTGAGGAATAATCCCGCCTGGATACAACTCTTGATGATTTCCGCTCCATTTCCATTGAGTTCGATTCCGATCATGAGTCCCACGCCGCGGACATCTTTTATTATCTTATACGTCTTTTGCAGTATTTTCAATTGTTCTACGGCATAACTGCCCAATTTTTTAACATTTTCAAGCAGGTTTTTGTTTTCAATCGTTTCGAATACCGCTACTCCCGCTGCGCACGCCAGTGGATTTCCGCCAAAAGTGGAGGCATGACTGCCGGGAACGAGGCTCTTGGCAATTTCTTTTTTGGCCGTCATGGCCCCGATAGCCACCCCGCCGCCGAGCGCCTTTGCCAATGTCATAATGTCTGGCTCTATGCCATAATGTTGATAAGCGAAATATTTTCCGCTCCTTCCCATACCGCATTGCACCTCATCGAGAATGAGCAGCAATCCTTTCTCGTCACAGAGTTTTCTAATGCCTTGCATGAATTCTTTCGTGGCAATGTTAATCCCGCCTTCACCCTGAATAGTTTCCAGCATTATGGCGCAGGTCGCATCATCAACTTCTCTTTTTAGAGCTTCCAGGTCATTAAACGGGACGTAGGAAAACCCTTCGACCAGCGGCGCAAATCCCCTATGATATTTTGGCTGCGCGGTTGCCGTGACCGTGGCAATCGTCCTGCCATGGAACGAATTGGAAAAGGTAATGATCTTATATTTGCCTGAACTTGAGTTGTGTATGCGTGCGAGCTTGATTGCCGCTTCATTCGCCTCAGCGCCGCTATTGCAGAAGAAACACTGTCCGCTGAAAGATTTTTCAGAGATGTGTTTTGCCAGTAATCCTTGTGGTTCTGTATAATAAATGTTTGGGGCGTGCTGGAGTTTTGCGGCCTGGTTTTGAATGGCCGCAACGACGTTTGGATGACAGTGTCCCAGCAGGCTGACTGCCCAGCCAGAAAAAAGGTCGAGGTACCGTTTGCCTTCCGCATCCCAAACATCTACGCCGCTGCCTCTGACCAGCAGAATAGGATTTCGAATATAATTCGGGATGACATAGCGATCGTAAATTTCTTTCATCTCTTTTGTGTTCATGGTTTTTATTTATATTATTATCTGTGTTCCGACTCCCTTGTCGGTGAAAATTTCCAATAAGAGCGCATGCGGTATCAGTCCATTGATGATATGCGCCTTCTTTACCCCAGCCTTAAGGGCGCTGATACATGCCAGCGCCTTTGGGAGCATCCCGTCTTTGATTACCTTTTTATCAATGAGTTCGTGGACTTCGTTTTCGTGCAATGTGGAAGCAAAAGATGTATCGTCATCGGGTCTTGTCATGATGCCGTGTGTATTTGAAAGAAAAACGAGCTTCTCTGCGCCAAGCGCCTTTGCAATAAACGCCGCAACATTGTCCGCATTGACGTTATAAACATTACCATTGGTTCCTTTTGCGATGGGTGGAACGACTGGAATCGTGCACGTGCTGCACAAATTCAAAAACCTGTCGCTGTCGATTGATGTTACCTTGCCGACGAAACCGATATCCAGTTTTTTGGAAGCGCCGCTCTCGGTCTTTGTTTCGATGTAGTGCTTTTCTGCCTTTAAGGGACAATATCCGTCTTCCCAGATACAGGCAGCTTCATTGCCCAACTCCGAGATCCTCTTTACAATGGAAGCGCTGATTTCGTTAATAAGGACGTCTTTGGCTATCTCAAGTGTTTCGCGGTCTGTTATACGATGTCCTTCAATGAACTTTGGGGTCAAATTCCGTTTTGCCATCTCCTCGCTGATGCGCGGGCCGCCGCCATGAACCAATATGGGCATAATGCCGACTGTTTTCATGAATACAATATCCTGGATCACATTTGTCAGCACGTCTTCATTGGACATTGCACTGCCGCCAAACTTGATTACGACGATCTTATTTCTAAAAGAACGGATATAGGGAAGCGCTTCAATCAGTATGTTCGCTTTCCGTATGGCATTTTCCATGCAGTAATATACCAAAAATTATTCTGATAATAAAAAAGAAGTTGAAATTATAACAAAAGAGACTCTCGTGTCAAGAGTAAACAAACAGGGTGTTTAATTTATTGCAAAGGAAAGAGAAGGTTTGTGCAAAGGCTTTGTTTATAGACGCAGTCCAGCCTTTATTATTTGCGTCATGAGTTTATCCGTGGCTAATCTGCAAAATGTAGTTTGAACGGCAACGGAATGATTGATTCCTTAAACATAATTCCGGCAAGACTGGACTATTCTTTTATCTTCTTAATTCTATTTTGTACATAAGCATCCTGGAGGGCAATATACGGGTCGATGGCTGGTTTTGTTATGTTTTCATAAGTTGTCCCTTTATCTATAGAGAGATCGTTGACGGTGTCGTAAGAATAATTCCCAAAGCCCTCGAGTGGCGTGAGGAAGAAATATGAAATCCAGCCTAATGGATTCAATGCGGCATCTCCTGCCAGGCCTACGGTATCACGTACCGTTGATGGTCCAAGAAAAGGCCACACGATGTAAACTCCGGAATTCATCTTGTGCTTGGCGAGGGTTTGGCCAAAGTCTCTCTCTTGTTTCTCTAAATGGAATTTTGATTTTGCCGGATCGAAGAACCCTGCCACTCCAACGGTGCTATTAATAACGAAACGGGCAAACTCCGTACCTGCGCCTTTGAACTCACCCTGGAATAGACAATTGAAAAAACGGACGGGCATTTTGATATTTGTAAAAAAGTTCCTGACGCTTACGCGCGCCTTTTCAGGTATCATGGAATTGTATCCGGTGTAGATTGGTTTAATAAAATAATGATAAGCCTTATCGTTAAAGGTAAAGATGGCCCGGTTATACGGCTGAAGCGGATCTTTTACTAAAGGGGGTTCCTCTTTCACATCATTATTTATCGGCTCTTCCTCTTCTTGCGTTGTATCGGCAGGGGTTGCATCCTCTTTTCTTGTGTTATCCGATTGTCCCGCTGAAACGGTATGTTTCAATTCACCGTCCTCATTTGCTTTGTTGATGACAGGCGTTTTTTCTTCTTGTGGGATTTCAGATGGTTGTCCTTCTGAAACGGGTGAAGGTTCTGCCCAGACAGATGCCTTGCATACACACATTGTAAAAACCACAACGAACATCAATAAAACTGGACTTCTCACGTGTTTTTCTCCTTTTCTGATACCCAGCGTTGTTGTAATGTTATTCTCTCACTTTGTTAGTGTTTGTTTTTTAACTTTGTTTCGCCTTTATCTTTTGAATGAGTTCCTGGTATGAAGATTTAATCAGGATATTGTTAAATTGGCTGCGGTAATTATTAACCAGGCTTACTCCTTCAATAATCACGTCATAAATTGTACATCCTGCCGGATTATTGAGCATATTATAATCCACGGATATTTCCGTTCCTTTGTTTGTGATAATCTTGGTTTGTACCGTGGCATATTTTTTATCTTGTTTTTCACTGACAATAACAACTTTTTCACCGGAATACGTATCGGTTTTTCCTATATAAGCGTCTTTCATTATATTGGTGAACAATACCACGAATTCCTTTTTTTCCTCAGGGGTACGGCCTTTCCAGTGCTGACCAAGAGCCCTTTTTGACATCTCTTCAAAATTAAAAATGGGAGAAATCTCTTCCCATAACTTTTGCCTGCGTTCCTGCACCTTTTCATCGCCTTTCAGGGAGGGGTCCTTGAGGATGGCAAAACCTTTGTCTATCGTTTCCATAAGTAATTTTCCCGGTTCCCCTGCCCACAGAAGCGGAGATGTAACGGCCAAAGAAAGCATACCAATACATAGTGCGGATGTAATTTTTCTGTAATTCATTTCGTCATTCCTTTACCTTCCCAAAAACAAAATTTCCTATCAACTTTTCTATATCAATCGGCGGTTCTGTCTGATGTAATGAATCCCCGGGATTTATCAACGTGTCCGATCCTCCGGGGGTTATTTCCACATATTTCTCTCCCAGCAGTCCTTTGGTGCGAATCGATGCAATGGCATCTTCCTGAAGTTTTATGTCGTCTTTTATTAGCAAAGTTACCACTGCCTGATAATCAATCAGTTTAATATCATCCACTTTGCCAACTTCAACACCTGATATTTCCACCACCGTGTCTTTTTTGAGTCCTTTGACAGAGCTGAAGACGGCGTTGACCGGATAATGGTGGTCTCCAAGCAGGTTGACCTTCCCAAGCCTTACGGACATATAAGCCAGACAAAGCAAGCCGCAGAAAACAAAGATACCAACGATAATTTCAACGTCAAATTTCTTCATAATATTTGTCACCTTTTAGATTATTGAGAACACGTTTATTGTATGGAAATAGGGCCTTCCAATTCTCCATGGACGAATTGATGAATCACAGGGTCTTGTGAGGTCTCTATCTCTGCCGGCGTTCCAGAAGCGATAATTTTGCCATTGTATAACATAGCAACACGATCTACCAAAGAAAAAATTGCGGGTATTTCATGAGTTACCATGATTGCTGTAAAATTAAGACTTTTCTGACAATCTCTGATCAGTTTATGTATTGCTTTTCCAATTAATGGGTCTAGCCCGGTTGTCGGTTCATCAAAAAGGACTATTTCGGGTTTCATAACGAGGCAGCGTGCAAGGGCAACTCGTTTTTTCATACCGCCGCTTATCTCGGCAGGATATTTGTTTTCAGCGCCTGAGAGACCCACCCTGGTCAACTCTGCAAGCACCGTATCCTGAATTTGCGAGTCTTTCATCCTGGTTTTTTCCCTGAGCGGGAATGCAACATTATCAAATACCGTGAGGGAATCGAAAAGGGCTCCTCCCTGAAAAACAATGCCACATCGTTCCTTTAATTGTTTTAATAACTTACCCCTCAGCTTGCTGATATCCTGCTTATTTATCAATATCTTGCCCCGATCGGGTTTTGTCAGGCCGATAATAAGCTTGAGGAGCACCGATTTCCCTTTACCACTGCCTCCTATCAAGGCCAGGGTTTGTCCCTCTTCTACCTTTAGGTTAACACCCCGAAGCACCTCGTGGTTTTTAAAACTTTTGTATAAATCGACAACCTCAATCATAGGTTATTCAGATTATGTTAATAATATTGATGTCATAAAGTAATCCCATATCAGGATCGTGACAGATGAAAGCACCACTGCCTGGGTGGTTGCCTTGCTTACGCCTTCTGCCCCGTATCCGGTAAAATACCCCTTATAGCAGCTTATCCAGGTTATCAGCATACCAAAGCTCAGGGATTTGTACAGACCCTCAAGGATGTCTTTCTCACTAACGAAATCTCGGATGCCGCCAAAATAGGTTCCGCTGGAGACGCCCGTAAGTCCCACACCCACGGCATATCCTCCCCAAACGCCTACTACAACGAAGATTGCATTTAAGAGAGGGAGAGATATGATGCCTGCCAGCAAATTGGGGATGATGAGATATTTGTATGGGTTTAAGGCCATAGCGTCAAGGGCGTCAATTTGTTCGGAAATTCTCATAATGCCAATTTCTGCCGTTAATGCAGAGCCGGCGCGTCCGGTAACCATCAAGGCGGAAATAACCGGTCCAAGTTCCCGGATTAGTGAAAGAGCCACCACGGGACCCAGACTCGTTTCCGCGCCGAACTTGACTAAGGCATAATACGTCTGCAATGCCAGCACCATTCCCGTGAATGATCCTGTCAGAACGATGACCAGGGTAGTCTTTACGCCAATGAAATTAATTTGCTTAACAATTCTTCGGAGTAAATACGGAGGAAACACTACCCAGAAGAATGAGGTTGCCAGAAAACACGCCATCCTCCCCAGTTCCCTTATGAATGTATGGACAAAATTTCCAATAATTTTAAATGGTGTAAGAATCCAGTTCACGAAAAAATTCTCTATTTTTTAAGATTTTTTATGTTCATGTGTGAGATTATGGCTATGGCAAATCGCAATGGCAAGCGCATCGGAGGCGTCTCTGGTCGCCGGGATTTCGGGCAAACCGAGGATGATTTTTACCATTTCCTGCACCTGCTCCTTGTGGGCATTCCCGTTGCCTACGACGGCTTTCTTTACGACCGTTGCAGCATATTCAGTAATGGGAATATTTGCCGATGCCGCGCACAGAAAGACAATGCCCCTTCCTTCGCCGATCTTTATTGCCGCTTTTATATTTTTGCCGTAAAAAACCTCTTCGATAGCCATTTGATCGGGTCGATGTTTGGAAATAATATCCATAATCTTACAGTAGATTGTCTTGAGTCTTTGGGGGAAATCCAGGTTTTTGCCGGCTTTTATAGAGCCATACTCGATGACGTGTGTTTTTGCGCCTCTCTTTTCTATTACGCCGTAACCAGCAACCTGTGTCCCCGGGTCAATTCCAAGAATTTTCATAAATAGTCGACAACCGTCTGGTCGCAATATTTAATCTCTGTTTCCCGAAAATTTCAATACATTACTTTATATTAGTTTATTTGATTGTCAAGCAAATCTTGTAATAAAATTACCAAATTTATTTGTATAAAACAACTATCGTACCAATCAATATTGATGATGGGTGGTATTGATGTATGTGTTAAATTTTTAATGATTTAGATAGACGAACATTTTAAAAAAAGAGCTACCAGGAAATCGAAAGGCAAGGTGGAGTAATTCTTACAAACGAAAATTTTGCGGAAAACGGGTGCGTTGAACAAAAAGACCTGAAAATATTTCGCTTTATTATAAAATTATTTTTACATTTCCACAACGGTTACTATAATACTTAAATTAAATTGCCTTTGGCAGTAAAAAAGATTGAAATTCCTGAACGTTATATTAATGTCTGAAATAAACCTATCTGTCAACTTATGCGGTATTCAGTTATCAAATCCTACTATCCTGGCGTCGGGGATACTAGGCACGACGAAGGCATTGTTGAAACGCGTTGCAGAGAATGGCGCGGGCGCTGTAACGATTAAATCAATCAGTATCGAACCCCGGGAAGGGCACAAAAATCCTACGGTTATTACCTTTGAAGCAGGGATGTTAAACGCCGTTGGGTACTCAAATCCAGGCGTTGCAGCAGCCGCAAGGGAATTTACCGACCTTCAGGATGTCGGTGTGCCGGTAATTGCCAGTGTCATTGGCACACAAAAGGAGGATTTTGTACAGGTTGTCGAAGGGCTTTCTGCCCAAAAATTCTCAGCAATAGAGATTCCCCTTTCCTGTCCGCATACACCCGGATTTGGGCTTCTCGCAGGGCAGGGCACACCACAGGCAACCTTCGATATAACATTTGCAGTAAGAAAGGTAACCAAATTACCGATATTCGTTAAGCTGTCTCCCAATATTCCGGAGATTTGTACGATTGCAAAGGCCGCGGAGGATGCAGGCGCTGATGCCATAACGGCTGTCAACTCGATGGGTCCGGGTATGATCATTAACGTAGAAGCCCAAAAGCCCATCCTGAGTTTCAAGGTGGGCGGGGTTACCGGTGATGCCCTAAGACCCATTGCGGTAAGATGCGTGTATGATTTATATAAGGCCATAAAGATTCCTATTATTGGCGTGGGGGGGATTTCTACCGGGCGGCATGCTATTGAAATGATGATGGCAGGGGCGTCCGCTCTTGGGGTAGGGACGGGTGTTTATTCTCGCGGTATTGATGTTTTTAGAAAAGTGTGCGAAGAGATTCGTCTATGGATGCAGGAAAACGGTTTTAACAGTATAAAAGATATTGTGGGTGCAGCACATGATTGAACAGCCTGTGATGGTGAAAATCTGCGACATTCTGGAAGAATCACCGAGTGTGAAAACCTTCTTTTTCAAGCTCAATCCCTCCTATGAGCCGGGTCAGTTTGTCATGGTGTGGATTCCGCTTCTTGATGAAAAACCTTTTACCCTCTCATATATACAGGAGGGACTTATAGGTATTTCTGTCTTGCGCAGAGGAGCATTTACCAATGCACTCCACAGCAAGAAAGCAGGAGACATGATTGGCATCAGAGGCCCTTACGGCAGGGGCTTTAATTTGCATACGCATTCCGACATATGTGCAGTGGGGGGCGGGATCGGGATGGCATCTCTGGCAACTCTTGTGGATAGATTAAACCTTGTATCTGAAAAACGTCAAGGTACTACCACTATCATACAGGGGGCAAGGACAGCCGCAGAAATACTCTATCAGAAACGGTTTGGAAATATGAAACTGTGCACCGACGACGGAACGGCTGGTTTTAAAGGGACTACCGTCGATTTACTCAGGGACTTACTCACAAAACAACACTTCCAGAAGGTCTATGCCTGCGGCCCAGAGCGGATGTTATACAAGGTCGTTAGATTGTGTAAAGAGCACGGTGTCGAATGCGAGGCTTCTTTGGAGAGGTACATCAAATGTGGTTTTGGTGTGTGCGGCCAATGCGACTGCAGCGGTCAGCGGGTCTGTATTGACGGCCCTGTCTTTAATACGGAAGAATTAAGCCGTATGGATGACTTTGGCAGGATAACCATAACGAAAACAGGAGAAAGGGTTATTCACTCATGAATCATAAACAGTCAAAACGACGGGACCTCCTGCGGAAATTGATGCGTCTCATGTTTCGTACCATGCTGCGTGCTGTGGCAAAGACAGCGCCGGACGGCAATGAACCCCTTCCGGATTTAAGGGCGGCAAAACGGATTCTCCTTGTGCTCGTGAATTACCGCATGGGTAATACGGTATTAGCAACGCCCGCCGTGTCTGCTTTGATTGATGCCTTGCCTATGGTAGAATTTTCTTTTGTTGGCGGACCTTATGCATCCGGTATTCTTAAAGGATACAACCTGAAGCACGTTTATATCGTTAGTCGCCGGGACTCATGGTTACCCTTACGGATGGGGAGACTTATTCGCACGCTGCGTCAGAAACGTTACGATGTTGCCATTCACCTTAGTATGGCAACTGCTTCGCTGGGTGCATTCATTATGTATGCTTCTGGCGCCAAACATCGGATTGGGTGCCGCGGTTCAGTTGGCAATATTTTCTTCACGTCTGCCATGGAGCACCCACACTCATCCCACAAGGTAGACCAGGTCAACGAGTACATGAGACGGCTTGGCATCCATGCATCGGGTGAGCGAAAGCTGGCGCTCAGTAATGAGGAACGGTGTTGGGCCGAAAGTTTTTTCAGAGAAAGAATCCATAGCCCCAGTAGTCAGCCGATTGGCATTTTTGTTGGCAGCCGTCAACGCAAGGGCAAGTTCTGGGATATTTCAAACTTTAGTGTCGTAGCCAAAGGTCTCCGTTCGCACGGTTTTCCGGTTGTGGTTTTCATTGGACATGAAGAGGCATCACGGGAGGAACTCATTCGTGCTTCGCTGGGTGAGGCATTATATATAAAAGAGCCGGACATTCGCAGGGTTGCGGCGCTCGTTTCCGGCTGTCGGGCTGTTTTCACCCCGGATTCTGGCCCAATGCACCTCTCGATTGCTGCGGGAACGAAAACCGTGGCGCTCTTTGTCAAACCGAACTTCGATCGATATGGACCACGCCAACCGCAAGGGGAGGTGGTCTTTGACCCCCATGGAACATCAGCCGATCGTGCGCTGCAAACAATTCTAAATCTCTGTACTCAGCCACGTGCCGCGTCTCCAACCATGTAAGCGTTTCAATACGCATTTTAAACAAAGTAATATCTGAATTTTATTGACTTCACAAAATAAATATAGTATTTTCTACTCTTAAATATTTGTAAGTAAAGAGTGCCTTACAAGTCTTTATAATTTCCTTGCATTTTATGCCCCCATCGTCTAGTGGCCCAGGATGTCAGGTTCTCAGCCTGAAGACAGGGGTTCAAATCCCCTTGGGGGTACATATAATAGCGGCAATGGATGCAATGGAAGCCAATTCACCCGGAAATCAGAAAAACATCTTCCTGCGCTTTTTCGAGAACAAGCTATTTCAACTTTCTGCCGTTTTTTATCCCAAAATCCGCCAGCCAATGATGCGAACTGTGTGAGACATTATGAATCAAAATGGGAATTAAACGAATCCGAAATACTGCACTGCCTAAAAAGGGGATTCCTTTGGCGCATATTTTATGGATATGCGACAGGAGTTCGCAGCAGTAGGAAATTAGCCGAGAGGTGTATAAGTGATCATACGTACATTTATTTAATGCAAAGTTACACCCCGGATCATCGGACGATCAGCGATTTCCGCAAGAATAATCTCAAGGAAATCGGGAAGTATTTTGTGGATATTGTCAGAATATTTAGCACATTAGGCTATAGCCATGTAGGGAAGATACATAGATGGGACAAAGCTCAAAGGCAATGCCTCAGCGAAGCGGACGAATGATAGGGCAGGATTTGAGAAGTGGTTATCTGAGATAGAAGAAGCGTTAAAGGTCATGAAGGAAGAGGAAAAGTTAGTATCTGAAGAGGGAAGATTAAAATATTTTATGCGACTTTTAGAAACCACCCGTATTTTAAAAAAATATCGTTTTTTTGTCTTGTAGGCTTGTATTCTCGGACAACCTGTCAACTTCTGCCTCCCTTCTTTGCGTACCCTGTGTCTTTGCGGTGAGGTAAACTTTAATAAAACTATGCAGATAGGCTTTGTCGAACGTAAAGGGCACGTCCTTACCAGATCCACGTTGAAATGCCTCAGTCAGGTGGCATCGATTAATCCGACACTGGGTTGCATCCACCAATGCGCTTATTGCTACGCAAGGGGTTACTCAATCTATCCCGGCGATGGCAAGGTGCTTGTTTATGGAAACATGCCTGAAAAATTAAAAAGAGAATTGGTCTCACGTCGGAAGTTGCCTGCCTATGTATTTTTCAGCCCGACCTGCGATGTCCTGCAACCTATCCCGCAGGTACTCAAGATAACGTATGAGTTGATGAAAGTTTTGCTGGAGTACGGCGTTGGTATAAACCTGCTTACCAAAGGCAGGATTCCCACAAAATTTCTTCAGTTGTTTGGAGAATACAAAGAATTGGTACACATTCAACTCGGCATTACTACCTTAGATAGAGATATTCAGAAGAAGTTGGAACCTTACGCCGCAACGCCACAGGAAAGAATTCGAAATATTGAGCAGTTATGCTCAATAGGCATTACGCCGGAAGTAAAATTAGACCCGTTAATTCCCGGCATTACCGATACACAATCAAATCTAACAGCACTGTTTAAGACGCTTCAGGGATTTGGGGTAAATTCAACGGGTATCAATTATCTATTCCTCAGACCACAGATAAAGAAAAACCTTTACAAGGCGCTTGGGAAAACGCCTTTCCTGCCAAAAATCATGGAGCATTATCAGAACAGTAAGCCTATCAATTTACTGGCAGAACAATCCCGTGTTGTTGCCCTTGATGTGGAATACAGAAAACAGTCATACGAACAAATTTCTGCGTTGGCAAGCGATTTTGGGATTTATGCTTATGTGTGCGGTTGTAAAAATCCCGACATTACGGAAGAACCATTGTGTGGCATTAACTGGGGACAGCATTTTGAAAAGACCTTTATGCAAAAGCAATTATTTAAGGACGATGTTTAATAAATTTAACCTTCGCTTATAATAATAACAATGAAGACTCACTCGCAAAAACATTTGTATACAAGATACGTTTTCATTGAATTTCTTCTCCTGACAATCTTTTTATACAATTCCGCTTTTGCAAATCAGTTTTTAGGTATCGTCCTTGATCCAAAAGGACAGCCGATTGACGAAGCAGTTGTCCGGCTTCAGGGATCACGCATTTCGACTCTTACCGATCAAAAGGGACTATTTACCATAAATATTGATAACACTGTCAGGTCGAGATATATTACTGCCTGGAAGGCGGGATTTTACAATAGCGGTCAACCTTTTTCAAAGAAAGTCAAAGAATATAGTATTATATTAAAACCTGTCTCTTCGATTGATAATGAAAAATATTCATGGATATCCTCTTCGCATAATCGATCTATAATAACAGAAGATAAAACGGAAGAAGAAAAAGCCTGCCAATTTTGTCATCCAATGATTGTTGAAGAGTGGGAAAATAGTGCTCATTCAACTTCAGCAAAAAATCCGTTATTTTTATCCTTTTTTAATGGAACGAACCAAAATAATCGAAAAAAAGTTGGACCTGGCTATAGGCTGGATTTTCCCAATTCTCAAGGAAATTGTGCTGCCTGTCATGTGCCGGCCTTGGCCTTAGATAATCCATTTAATTCCGATCCCAATAAAGCACAAGGTGCAGCAAAGGAAGGTGTTTTTTGTGACTTTTGTCATAAGATTGTTAATACCAGTATAGACCGCACTGGAGGTTACCCAGGGATTCTATCCATTCAATTTCAGAGACAGGCAGAAGGCCGTCAGATTTTTTTCGGTCCCTATGACGATTCTTTTCCAGGGGATAATAGTTACCATCCTTTATACAAAGATAGTCGTTATTGCGCTCCCTGTCACAATGGGAGATTCTGGGATGTATTGGCATATTCTGAATTCCGGGAATGGGCTGAAAGTCCTTATGCCAAAAAGGGCATCCAGTGCCAGGATTGCCACATGAAGCCAACGGGCAGAATGTCTCGCTTTGCCCTGCAAAGAGACGGTGGAATTTTACGCAATCCGTTAACGATTCCTTCTCATATAAATTATGGCGTCAGGAACGTCTCATTCATGAGCGATGCAATTGAGCTTGATACTCAAGCTACTTTGAAAGATAATATATTAACGGTATCCGTAATCCTGAGAAACGTCAAAGCCGGACATCATTACCCCACAGGAAGTCCAATGCGCAACATGATCTTGCTTGTGGATGCAGTTGATAAAAAGGGCAAACCGTTATCCATTGTCACAGGTGAAAGAGTACCCGTATGGGGTGGAATTGGGGCTAGAGAAGATGGAAACTATGCAGGGTTGCCTGGAAAGGGGTTTGCTAAGGTACTCAAAGATTTGGCGCTCTATCCTGATGGACAAATGAGACGCCGTTTCCTAAAAGAATATCCAGCGCCACACTGGCGTCCCACTCTTGTAGAGTCTGATAACAGAATACCTGCTCATGGGTTTGATACTTCAGACTATCAATTTTTTGTCCCTGAGACTCTCTCCGGACATATCAGTGTGACGGCCAGATTAATATATCGCCGGGCATATAAAAAATGGCTGGATGAAAAAGACTTGAAAATGAGCGATATGGAAATTATTCGGAAACGACTAATAGTCAGGAGGTAATTTCGTTGAATCTGACAATTTTCTTTACCCGTGGAAAGAGTAAACCACGACTTTTTTTGTTCCTCATTATTACTTCGTTCCTATTTTCCCATTCCATAAGCCTGGCCCAGATATCTGAAACAAAATGGGTAAGCACTGGCGGACCCTTGGGAGGATTGGGATACGATGTGCGTATTCACCCTACGAATAAGAATATCATGTTTGTTACAGACAATGACGCAGGGGTAGCCAGGAGCGATAACGCTGGAGGAACCTGGTATCAAACCAACTCCGGTATATCTGTAAAAAGCGGCCCTACGGGAGATGCTATCAATATCTTCAGTTTAACTATTAACCCAAATAACCCAGATACCATCTGGGCTGGAACGAATGGAGAAGGCAGTGAGTTTGGAATTTTCAAAAGCACAGATGGAGGAGATTCCTGGACAATGAAAACCGATGGGATTACCTTTGAAGATGCCGAGGGTTTGGTTTTCAGAGGTTTTACGATTCAGAAGGGAAATTCAAACATTGTGTATGCCCAGTCTGAGGTTGTAACGTCAGAACAGGGGCGAGAATTTGATATGGTAAAAGGCCGTGTTTATAAGACAACTGATGGGGGAGAATCCTGGCAACGTATCTGGGAAGGCGAAAACCTTGCCAGATATCTCATCATAGACCCTGCCAATTCAGAAGTCCTTTATGTGTCTACTGGTATTTTCGACCGCGAGGCATACAACTCAGATTGTAAAAATAACTCATCCGGTGGCGTTGGCGTTTTAAAAAGCACAGATGACGGAGAAACGTGGTCTTCCATAAATAATGGACTTACTGATCTCTATGTCGGGAGCTTGAGGATTCACCCGTCAAATTCGAAGATTCTCTTCGCTGCAACAGGAAACAACGCATGTTCCGGACAATACGAGGGTAACATTATCAGCGGACTGTTCAGGACAGTAAATGGAGGTTTATCCTGGACGAAAGTCATTGACGGAGCAATCTTGACTACGGTGAACTTTAGTCCTTCCAACCCGGATATTGTTTATGCCGGAGGCGCTTCCGCCTTCTATCGCAGCGAAGACGGCGGACTAACCTGGAGTAGGTTTGACAGAGGGGAAGTTTGGGGTCCGCCGGGAATCAGGGCAGGAGTTCCGATTGATGTAACCGTTGATCCTGATAATCCCTATCTTTTATACGCAAACAATTACGGCGGAGGTGTTTTTCGTTCAACGGATGGCGCAGAGACATGGGAAGACTGGAGCAAGGGTTACTCAGGGGCGGAAATCCACAAGGTTTGCATTCCCGCCGGTAATACATCAACTGTTTATGCAATTGGTCGCAGCGGACCTTTTGTGAGTTATGATTATGGGAATACTTGGAAAGGTATTGCCAATGGTGATGCAAAAAGTTACCCCGAATGGTATTCGGTTACCGTCCATCCAACCAATTCCAATATTATTTTGATTGCCGATGAACATCAAGGTGTTATTTTTCGTAGCACCGATGAAGGAAATGATTTTAGAGAAGTATTCAGGCATTCCGGGGCAGATGCGAGCAACCCGGATCAACGACAGGGATTCAAAACTCTGGTTTTTTCTTCTTCTAACCCGAATGTCGTCTATGCAGGTTTGGCAAGAGACCGAAATAATATCCTTTCTTCTTCCCCTCACGGAACGGTTATTTGTAAATCCACCGACTCCGGTGTAACCTTTTCTGAGATGACGTCTGATATAGATGGTTATAATGTGAACGAATTAATTGTTGACCCAAGTAACTCGAATATCGTTTATGCGGCAACATCGAATGGTGTTTACAAAAGCGCTGATGGGGCAAAAAGCTATACCCACTTTGAGAGTCTTGGGAACCTGAATATTGAAGCCCTGTCTGTTGATTTTCAACAAACAAATTATCTAATCGCCGGCGAGATAGAGAACGGTATCTGGATAAGTAAGGATGACGGAACAACCTGGACGGGTCCGCATAACAGCGGCTTCAATTCCTCCAATCCTTATATCACTGCGATTATTTTTGACCCTGATAACCACGATACTATTTATGCGAGCGATCTATATTCCGGTATTTACCAATCGACGGACAAGGGGAATACCTGGTCACCATTCCCTGATTCGGAAATGTCGGGGTTAACTGTCAGGGCTGTCAAAGATGTCGTAATGAATAAAGAAGTAATTTACGGAGCAACACAGGGTGGAGGGGTATTTCGATATGCAGAAAAAGAGTTAGAAATTGCGCCTACCCCTACCCCAACTCCAAACAATACACCTACACTAAGCCCAACACCAACAGTTACCTCAACCTCCTCCGTACCAACTCCAACGCCCACACAGGAACCAATCGAAGCGGGGAAGATATATGGTTCTGTGAAAGATGTCAAAGGTGCTCCCGTCACATCGGTAAGACTAACGCTCAAAGGGAAAAAAACAAAGATAGGAAATAACACCAACTCCGATGAGAAAGGGTACTTTGAATTCGCAGATTTAAAGGCGGATACATATACGATCATCGCAAAGAAAAAAGGTTACAAGAAATTCAGAGTGAAGGTTAAAATCAGCGAAAAAGAAAAGAAAGAAATTGTGATAGAGATGAAGAAAAGCCGGTAAAACAAGGAATATTGGAGAGAACATAAATCAGGGATACGATGCGTGTGTTCAAAGATAGAAAGGAAGCTGGGTGGCTTCTTGCCCAGAAACTTTCAGGATACAAAGACGTTAATGGTATAGTGCTTGGCATCCCATCGGGTGGAGTTCCTGTTGCCGCCGAGATAGCAAAAGCGCTTGGACTCCCTCTCGACGTAATCATCGTGAGAAAAATTCAGTTACCCGATAGCACGGAGGCAGGATTTGGCGCAGTCGGACCCGATGGTGAGGTGTCTTTGAATACGAACCTTGTCAGTCAACTCCATCTTACAGAGGAAGAGGTCAAAAAACAAATACAGATAACGGTGGATACAATCAAAAGGCGCAACGAGCTTTTCCGGAAAGGACGGCAATTCCCTCTGCTTAAAGATAAGGTTGTTATTATTGTGGACGACGGGTTGGCTTCCGGATACACAATGCTCTCTGCCGTAGTTTTCATAAAAAGACATAAACCGGAAAAGGTTGTTGTTGCCGTTCCAACAGCGCCGAAAGGAACGGTTGATTTGATCCTGCCACGTGTTGACGAGCTTGTCTGTCTCAACGTGAGAAGCGGATTTACCTTTGCCGTGGCTGATGCATATGAGAAGTGGTATGACCTTGAGGATGAAGAGGTAATTTCGATCCTGAGAAATTTTCCACATTGGGTGAGGTTTTGATGTCCTGCCCGGTTGTTTTATGGAGGAACAGATGGTTTGAAATTCCTATGCGTCAAATTCAGGAGATTCAGAATTTCCTGGGGCCTTTTGATCAGCGCCTGAGCGCCATTTTCCAGCAACTCCTTTCCCGTCCGAAAACCCCAGAGCGCTCCCACCGGGTACATACCGGCTGCTACGGCAGTCTTCATGTCAATAGCAGTATCCCCAAGGTAAATGAAATGCGAAGGAATAACATTCAGACATCTGGCTATTTCCAGCGCGCCTTTCGGGTCTGGTTTCAAAGGCATTAAGTTGCTTTGGCCAAGAACCATATCAAAGTTCCACTTCGGAAGAAATTCGGTTATACACCGTTTTGTAAATTCGTCGGGTTTATTGGAGAGAACCGCCATTTTCATGCCGTGTGTTACCAGTGCATCAAGCATCTCTGCCACGCCATCGTAAGGTCTTGTTTTGACGTTCCAGCCTTTGCCGTATTCTTCCCGAAATGTCTGAACACAGACACCGACCGTGTCATCGTCTCGCTTATTTTCAGGGAGCGCTCGGTTCATAAGTGTAACAACCCCGTCACCCACGAAATAACGGTAGGTGTCCATTGTGTGAGTGGGAAAGCTGTATTTTCCGAGTACACGATTCGCCGCAGTGCCCAGATCCTCAAGCGTATCGAGCAGTGTGCCGTCAAGATCAAAAAGAATTGCTTTGAAGTGCATGAAGAAATCCTTCAATTAAAAAAGTGCCGAGTTGCGAGTGGCGTGTGACGGGAGAAACGTCACACGTCACGTGTCACTAAACAGTTACCGGTATTTGTAATTTATGATAATGGCAGAAAATCTTCTGCCCCTACGAAACCACAATTTCCACTTGCGATTAAGAGATAGAGGATTACAATGTATCATTATCATAAAATTTTTAAAAATGATATGCAAATGTATTTAAACATACGGACGCTTTCTTTAGCAATAGCCGGTTTCGTGCTATTCACAGATTTCTTCGGGTTATCGGCCTATAGTAAAGATGCGGAGAAAGAATTAAGTCCCGGCGAGCGTTTCCACCACGAAACCTCTCTGACCTGGCGTGGTGTTATTGGAGATGTATTTCGGAGTAAACCAAAGAAGCCTCCCCAATACAAGAACTACCCTGATGCGAAGATAATAAAACTCCCGAAACCTGCCTATCGTGGAATACCTCTTGAAGAAGCCATCGGGAAGCGACGTTCCTTCCGCAATTATTCAAGCAAGCCGCTTACCATGTCTCAATTATCCCAGTTACTATTTTCGGCACAGGGCATAACAGGCAAATTGTATGACCTGCCGCTCCGTACGGCGCCGTCAGCAGGCGCGCTTTACCCAATTGAGGTTTACGTAATCGCCAACGATGTGGAAGGTCTGCCTTGCGGCATTTACCATTATGCCGTGCTGAACCATTCACTGGAACTGGTAAAATCCGGTGACTTCAGCAAGGAGATTACCGCCGGTGGATTGGAGCAGGAGATGTTGGGTGACGCCGATGTTACCTTTGTATTATCGGCTATCTTTGACCGGGTTCGCCACAAATATGGCGAACGCGGATTTCGTTACGCATACATTGAGGCTGGGCATATCAGCCAGAATATTTATCTGCAGGCGGTTTCTCTGGGACTTGGCTCTGTAAGCGTAGGGGCATTCCTGGATGAAAAGATTAACGAACTCATCGGCGTTGATGGCCAAACTGAGGCCGTTCTTTACCTGCATGCGGTGGGAACATTGTAAATAAATGTAGGGGTTGAAAATCTTCAACACCTCCCCTACAAGCCGCTGTCAAATGCAGCTTAATTTAGACAACTAGAAAACTGTTGCGTTGCCCTTTATGGACGACAACCGCGCAGTTCATTTCTTTCTAACCTTTGTGGTTATGTATATGCCGATTTTAATGTGGAATACCGGGAATGAAGCGAGAGGATATTAATTACATAATCAGTATTGTGCTCATATTCTCCATTTCCCTTACGGGAATTGTGGGCTATATTCAGTCACGGCTTGAGCTTCGCAGGTTTGTACCGCACCGCTACTTTGCTTATGCCACGCTGATTCTTGCTGCCATCCATGTAATCCTGAACTGGGGAAAGCTATGGCGCTACCTGCGCCGGAGGTTTAAAAGGAAAGAATGATTCAAATATTAATTCAAAAGATTACGGAAGAAATCGATGCATTGGGGTTTGAATTCATGAAAACAGCGATTCGGAAGCCCATTGAGAGACCGAAACCTATCCAAAAATCCTTAGATTTAGCCCCTTTGATTGAACACACCGTATTAAAACCGGAGGCAACGCGCAAGGACATAGTGAGACTGTGCGATGAGGCAAAAAAATTTCATTTTCGCGGGGTTTGTGTAAACCCTGTTTATGTGGAGGAAGCAAGACGGCGATTTGCAGGAACAGGCTGCATAGTTGTTACCGTTGTGGGATTCCCATTAGGGGCAAACGTGACGGCCACCAAGGTTGAGGAGACGAAACACGTTGTTGAACTGGGTGCGAACGAGGTGGATATGGTTATCCCTATTGGTGCATTGAAAGGCAGTGATTACAGGGCAGTCTATGAGGATATCCGTGCGGTTGTTGAAGTTGCCGGGGCAATTCCGGTAAAGGTGATTATCGAGACAGGGCTTTTAGAGGAAACGGAAAAGATCTCCGCATGTTTATTGTCCGAACGGGCCGGAGCTGCCTTTGTCAAAACCTCGACCGGTTTTTCATCTCGTGGTGCGGCAGTAGAAGATGTCAAATTAATGAAGGCAATTGTGGGGGACAGACTCGGCATAAAGGCCGCAGGCGGAATTCGAGATTTTCAGACTGCACGCGCACTGGTGGAGGCGGGGGCAACCCGGCTAGGCTGTTCGGCATCAATAGCAATTGTAACAGAATAAGTATAAAGAGGTGACGGGTGGCGAGTGACGGAAAATATTGTTACCCTTTGCTGGTTCAGTCGTCCTCGATTGAACCGAAATGTTTTGGTTCAGGCTGCAAGTCCTGAACCAGCACGAGATATGTAGCGAGTGACGAATGACGTGTAGCAAGTGGCGGGAATGCCGTTTGCCATCCGTCACTCGCACTTGGCACTTATTATTTTGGTGTGGTATTTTCTGCTATTTCTTCGTGCTTAGCAGGCCGTATTGCCCATTTTCAAAACAGTATATTCCTATAATACGGGGCATTTCCGGATTTTTAAATGATACGACAAATTTAAAACGTGGATAGCCGACAGTTGCTGGCGTAGGTTCCACCTCGACATGAGTCAGATGCGCCTTATGCTCGAAACTGAGGATGTTCCACTGAATCCCCTTATCATCGGGGAACTCGGCTTCCGCAAGCCTGACGATGTTATCTCTTAGAAATGCTTCCCTTTTTGATTCTTCGCTGATAAAGGTCGTTTCCTGTTTCGGTGGCGATACGATTTCCAGCTTAATTTCAGTACTCTCCTTCTTTTCTTCCGAACCTATCTTCTCAGCCTGATCAACAGTAGCTGTTTCCGATTTTATTTGTGGTGTCGGGTCAGGTTTCGCCTCACTGGTCTCGCTGGTCTGTGTCATTACTTCAAGACCTTTCTGCATACCGCCGGCCATTGACTTACCCATTTCCTCGAAACCTTTCTTGAACCCTTCTTCCAGAGCCTTGCCAAGACCTTTCATCATCTCACCCATTGCGCCTCCGAACATGGACATCATTGTCTGCTCGGCATCGACCTTCCATTGTCCATCTTCCTTTACGAGAATAGTCTGCATCTGGACTTGAAATTCTGCCGTCCCATCATTTGTTTGCATCGTAGTATCAATGGTGGTCTTGTCATCCTCAATTTTAATATCGCCAAAGTCTACTTTGCAACCGGCAGTAGTATCCTCCTCTTTTATGTGTAATTTGTCTGCGCTTCCTTTTGTTACAAACGACCTTGCCGCCTGAATATCCTTTGCATTCATTGCATCCCAGAAACCCTTTGCGACGGCCAACTGACTGTCGGCATTTACTGTTTTTGGGATATCGGATGCTGGTTTATCGGATGGCTTGCTGCTATCGGTAAGAGGTAATTGAGGTTCAACATCTGTTATTTCGGCGGGTGGTTGGGCAATTTTAAGGGTTTTTGCGGAGGTATGAAAACTTGCGATTTGTTCATTTAAATTTCTGATGGTAGCTTCTAGTCCTTCGACTTTTTGCTGAATGGTTTTATTCGATGACTTCACCTCTTCCATCTTGTTGTGGAGTCTGTTCGTATCGTTTACAATTATCCTGATGGTGCTGGATAAATCGTCAATCCTCTTTTCCAGCCGGCTGCTGTCAGCGCCCTCCGTCCTGTCCACCCTTTGTTCCGTAGTGGCAGCACAACCAAAAAGGAAAAACAGGGGGAAACACATGCACTTTAGTAAAAATCTATTCATATTCTCAAGCATAATAACACTTTACCAATCCATGTCAATAGTTTTATTACCAATATCAAAAGAGACACAAAAGCACGTCACCATGTAGGGGCACGGTGCTCCGTGCCCCCTACAATAATTATGTTGGCGTCTTCGTGGCAAAAAGGTCGCAAAAGGCCTGAATTATCTTGATTATATAATTCCTTCTCCGTAAAATACGGTAAATTTCAACAAATTCTATTTATAGAAAGAGAAGGTGAGATAATGCCGGATATTGATTGGAAGAAATATATACATTCAGACCCGGAAATATTATTGGGTAAACCTGTAGTTAAAGGAACACGGCTGTCTGTAGAATTCATTTTAGGCCTTTTTGCAGAGGGCTGGACAGAGCAGCAAATACTTGAAAACTATCCGACATTGACAAGAGAACATTTACGTGCCGTATTCGCCTTTACTAAGGATTGCATGCGTGAAGAATCGCTATATGCAATTCCCTCAGAGAAAGACTGATGAATTTTCTTGCAAACGAAGACTTTCCGGTTAACAGCATTCGGCTTTTATTGTCTGTATACTTGTTGTTAAAAGTTGTTGCGTAGGGTGGATTAAGTGCAAGCGAATCCACCTTTTTACTCACGAATCCCTAGGTTTGCGTCCAGAGCAAATCATGGTTTTGCACTTTGAACCGATTGCAACTGATCAAACGTCTGAAGCTGTACCAATATAGAAAATTAACCAATTTGGTGGATTCGCTGCGCTTAATCGTTCGACTGAGCGCTCACGACGAAGTCCACCCTACTCTTTGTGCTATGAATTCACCGGAATTCCTAACTTCTACCACGATACGGGTACAAATGCGGTTCGTATTGCTATGATTGCACAAATACTTTTAAGTTTATTACTGGGCAGTCTCGTATTATCAAGCGCTTTAAAAGATCCTGCAAATATGAGCAAACAAGAGAACCAAACCGTTACGTCCTCGCAAAGCAAAGAAGTTATGACACTTGGCGGCGGCTGCTTCTGGTGCATTGAGGCTGTCTTTGAAGAACTGCATGGCATGGAGCAAGTAGAATCCGGTTATTCAGGCGGACGGGTTGATGAGCCATCGTATGAACAGGTCTGCACCGGGACAACAGGACATGCCGAAGTGGTGCAGGTTACGTTTGACCCCAAAATCATTTCGCTGAAAGAAATTTTAGAGGTCTTCTTTACCGTCCATGACCCTACTACCCTGAACCGTCAGGGGGCAGACATAGGCACGCAGTACCGCTCGGTGATTTTCTGTCGCAGCGAGGAACAAAAAACTCTTGCCGAACAGGTGATCCGTGAAATTCAAAAAGCGAAGTTGTGGAAAGCGCCTATCGTGACTGAAATCGCGCCGTTTAAGGCATTTTATAAGGCAGAAGATTATCATCAGGAGTATTATAAGAAGAATCCCGGACAGGCTTATTGCCGCATCGTAATTGAACCGAAGATAAAGAAATTCCGGGAATATTACAAGGATAAGCTGAAGTAGGCCGGTTCAGGGATTATGTAAGATGGACTGTTATTTATAATTCATTCTATTCTGTAACAGTTTGACTCATCGTAGAAATTACTAATAACCCCCTTATTCCCCCTTTGGTAAGGGGGATTTTGTGGATTGCAACTCTGCGTTCGCTGTGTCTGAGGTGAATCAATATATTACTCTTTATAAGCAAGTTTGTAAATCTTACCATTTAAATCACAAATATAAATTTCATTATCCTCATCAATTCCAAAGGATGAAATTTCAATGTCTTCTTTTAACAACAGGGTATTCGTAGCTGTATTTGTGCCATCATAACTTAATGCCCATATCCTGCCGCTGCAATAATCGCCGTAGATATACTTCCCATACAGTTCTGAGAATTTGGCGCCGCGATAAACATAACCGCCTGTGATAGAGCAATTCCCGCGGTCCTCATGGCCATATTCCCATATGGGCAATGTAAGTCCCGAAGTATTGCAGTCAGAAGACGGATTATAACAGTGATTTCCTTCCATAATTCTCCAGCCGTAATTTTTTCCTTTTTCAATAATATCAATTTCTTCCCAATCATCCTGTCCAACGTCTCCTGTCCACAGCCAGCCGGTGACCGGGTCGAAGCTGAATCTCCAGGGGTTGCGCAGACCATAGGCATAAATTTCTTCCTTATAACCCTGAGTATTTCCAGCAAAGGGATTTTCTGGGGGGATACAATAATTTTTGTTTCCTGATGTGCAATTTGCGTCTATTCGCAATATTTTCCCGAGTAAAGACGATCTATTTTGTCCGTTATTCTGAGGGTCGCCGCCAGAGCCGCCGTCCCCTAATGCAATATATAGATAACCGTCTGTTCCAAAGGCAAGCTGACCGCCATTATGATTGCTGTACGGCTGATTCACTTCAAGCAAAATGCGTTCGCTGTTTTTATTGGCAGAATTACGATTTTTAGGACGTACCGTATATCGTGCAATAACGGAGCGAAGGGGATCTGATGCGGTATAATTGACATAAAAATATCCGTTATTTTTATAGTCAGGATGGAACGCAAGTCCCAGCAAACCCAATTCACTGCCATATTTTACTTTGTCTCGTATATCTAAAAAAAACTTTGCGGACTTCACAGAAGAAGTATTCTTAAATACATAAATTAATCCCTTCTGTGAAACAACGAATATTCTATTTGTTCCGTCACCGGCGTGCTGTAAATCTACCGGGTTATCAAATGAAAGTTTTGGGAATGCGTTTTGTAATTTATACTGTTTATTTTCGTCTGCGTTGGCGATAAGGCATGCGAAGAATAAAAGGAAAATTATCAATATATGAGGGGCTTTCATGGTGAAGGCCTCTTTTAAATTTGTTTCGGATTTTGTGCTTCGGGTTTCGTCTCTTCCGGCTTGTTTGGGGTTGGGTGAGGGGTATCAGTACCTTTTTTATCTTCGACTAAGTCTCTTTTCTGTTCTTCTCCTTGGATACTCCCCAATTTTATTTCAATAATATTTTCCTCGCCTTTCAGTAATTTTACCTCACGGCGTGCACTCTTAAAACCCGTTTTTATTGCGAAACTATCATACGTGTCTGCATCCAATTCGTTAAATTCAAAAAAACCATCTGCACCTGAGAATAGTATCTTGAAGGCCTTTTTCCTTGCCTTTGTCCCTTTGAGCCGTATTCTCACAGATTCAATAGGTTTACCGCTGACTGACTCCATTACATAACCGGAAATATTTCCTTTGGGCAGTTTTGTGTTAAATATCATTTCAGCTCCGTACGCGGCGCCTGCGCTATTCTGTGCGGCAAGTCTGTAATAATAGGTCGTTCCGGCCAACAGTCCGCTAATATGGTTGTCTATCGGCGTATCAACTGAACTGCTATCTATGTTCACTATTGACGACGTATGGCTATACGACTCGCTGCCCGTGCCGTATTGGAACCACGCCGTTGTTGATAATCCCTCTGCATTTACGGTTCCCGTCAAAGTAGCAAAATCAGTTGTTATACCGGTTGCAGGACCTGTTATCACGGTAGGGGGAATATTGCCCGCGGCGTAGGTTATGGTTATCGTAGCCGTTCCTGTGTTACCAAGGCTATCTGTAGCCTTGATAGTTATCACGTTATCCCCCTCCAGCAGATCGACGTTTGAAATAGTCCAACTGATAGTTTTGCTCTCCGTCTCGTCCTTTCCTTTGCCGGTACTCCACACAACGTTGTTTATTTCACTTGTGCCGTCGGAAGCGCTCCCGCTGATGTTTATCGTTTTGCTTGCGGTCTTATAGGTGGAACCGGATGTAGGATTGGCAATCGTTACTGTTGGAGGTGTCGTGTCCACAATGATTGAGTCACTTGCCACGTCTGAAATATTTCCAGAAGCGTCTTTATACCTTACATATACCGTATTTTTGCCATCATCGCCGCTCAAGGTATATGAAACGTCTTCTTGATAATTGATAGCAGGTGTTGTTGATGTCCAGCCAACGGTATGCGAAGAGGGCGGAATGGCGCTTGTAGAGAGATAATAACCCGTAACCCCGATATTATCAGCAGCAGAGAGTTCTAAGGTAACGGTTAAAGAGTTCGTGCGATAAGCTCCATTGTCGATGCTTACGGAACCTGTGGGCACGGTGATGTCTGTTGTAAGGGATGTTTTCATATCGGTAGTAGTAAATGACACCTCGTCTCCATACACGGTACCGGCATCGTTCTCAGCAACAATCCTGTAGTAATAGGTCGTGCCGGGAAGTAACGCAATTATATTGAAACTTACCTCTGTGTCGCTCGTGCCAATCACCGTTTGTGGTGAAACGGTGGTCTTGGATGGTCCATCAACGATCCGGTACTGGAACCATGCGGTTGTTGACAATCCATGGGCGTTTACAGTTCCCCTGAGAGTCGCTGAATTATAGGTTACACGAGAAACAGAATCCGTTGTTACCGTAGGCGCTGCGGCAGAGGATTGCGGGCTATCCGCAGCAGATGGTGAATGATTAACTGTAGTGAACAGAAACAAAACTGCTACAAAACAAAAGGAAAAACGCATGAATCCATGCATATCGGATGTCTTAATGCCAGATAATATTCTTCTCATAATCTTCCTGCCTGAATAAAAGCCATTGGCTATTTGAAATTCATTATCTCAAATATTTCAGTGATTTTCTTGTACTTTCTTGATTACATACCCCAATTTTGCTATTTTAATCATAATTTTCAAGAACATTTTATTTAAACAGTGTATATTGCCACTTATTGATAAAATTCCGCACAGCTTTATATCTAAAGAAATATGAAAAAACAAATACTGGGTGTTTTAGGCAGGAAATTACTCTTATACTTCGTGACCCTTTCCCTTATTCCGGCGTTGGTTTTGAGTTATATCAACTACGTTCATAGCAAGAAACTCCTGGAGACCGAGTTATTTAACGAATTATCCCTGGTGGGTCAGGCGCTGGTGGAGCATATCAATGAGTTTTTACGCCATGGTGAAAATTCTGCTAAACACTTTTCCTCTGATGGATTCATAAGAGACCATCTGGAAAAAACTGCTAATGTCACTGAAAATACAAATGCCTCTCGGGAACTGAGTAAATATCTGGAGTATAAAACCAAACTCGAACCAAGATTCCGGGAGACATTTACTACAAACCCCAGGGGAATCGTAGCGGCATCCAGTAATATAAAACGGGTAGGCATAGACATGTCGGATGACTTTCATACCCTGGAAAGAAAAGAAGGGGCTTTCGTAAAGGATGCTTACTTTTGTGATATTACAGTAGAGTATAGCCTGATTTTTTATTCACCGGTAAGTCATAAAGATACGGGCGCCTGTTTAGGTATGATAGGTATCCGGATACTTGCATCCGAACTGGATGGCATAACGGTGGGAAGTAAGCAGGAAGTAAATGCTCCATCAATTACAACGCCGTCACCCTCAGAACAAACAGGGCAGAAAGAATATATATTTTCAAGGGGTCAAACCTATTTTAAACCCCAGTCGGGTAAATCACCACAAACTCCCGATTATAAAGCGCAACATCCAACAGAATTAACCACCCTAACACGTCGTGGCGCTACCGGAGAGGCGTATCTCGTCAATAAGCATAAGCTCATGCTGACATCTTCCCGATTTATCAACAACGCTCAATTAAAGCAGGAAGTCAACACTGAACCAATTAATAAAATAATACAGGAAGGTAAAGAAATGGCCGGTATTTACAAAGATTACAGAGGTGTGCCAGTCATCGGCGTTTCAAAATACATAAAGGACATGGACTGGATATTGCTGGTAGAAACAGATGTTTTTGAGGCATTTAAACCTGTATACAGGACAAGAAACTATTCCATAGCAATTTGCCTGTTCAGCATATTTATCATTTCGGTTACTGCCTTTATTGTTTCACACAGGATAATCAATCCTATTAAATCCTTAATCACAGCAACGCACAGGATATCGAAAGGAGATCTGGAATCTCATATACAGGTAACCTCCAGGGACGAGATTGGAGAACTTACAGAGGCATTTAATCGGATGACCATTGATGTGGTAAATACACGACAGGAATTACGGGGGCTCTTTGACGCCGCCAACGATCCAATGGTTACGTTGAAAGATGGAGATATAGTCAATAATATGAACGTAAGAGTCACAGAGTTATTTGGTTACACCCCGGAAGATTTATTTAATAAAAAAATCACTGCCATTATCAGGAATGAAGAAGTTCCCATGCTAGATGATGCCATTACCAAGACCTGGGAGTTAATGCCGGGAGAAAAACATCCCATGCTTGAGATAGGGGTAATAACAAAAGATGGAAACACTCTGATTTGCGAACTGGATATAAACAGGACACGGTTCGGCATACAGCCGCACTTCAGGAATATTACCAAAAGAAAATTATTGGAACGAAAAATATTTGAAGAAAACCAGAAACTGGAAAAGGCAAATGCACAACTTATATCCCTTCTTGAAGAACTGAAAAAGACTCAACTGCAATTATTTCAATCTGAAAAAATGTCCTCCATTGGCCAGCTTGCTGCCGGTATTGCCCACGAGATAAACAATCCCGTCGGGTACATATCGTGCAATCTCGAGTTAATGCAAAATCATTTTGTTGCAGTAAAAACCCTGCAAGCAGAAATAGAGAAACTCAAAACGGATACCTCCTTTGCAAAACTGCAACAAACAGTTGCCGATGTCAAACTGGAAAAAGTCGTCGAACATATGGAAAAAAGCATAAGAGAATCCTTAGAAGGAACGGAGAGGATTAAAAAAATTATCGACTCCCTTCGCACCTTTGCGTACAAGGGAGACGATAAATTTGAATTAGCCAACATTAATACAGAGATCGAACACATCTTGAACATCATCCGGAATGAGATAAAATATAAGTCTGATTTGGTAAAGGCGTATGGAGACGTCCCGCTGATACGATGCAATCGATACCAATTGGGACAGGTCTTTATGAATATTATCCTGAATGCCGCACAGGCAATAAGGGAAAAAGGAGAAATAAGAATAACTACTTATCAAAAAGGCGATCATGTCAACGTTGAGATCCGTGACAATGGCAGTGGGATACCGGAGCAAAACTTATCCAAAATCTTCGAACCTTTCTTTACCACTAAAGAGGTCGGGAAGGGAACAGGACTGGGACTTTCTATTGCCTATAACATTATAAAAAATCATAATGGCACTATAGAGGTACGGAGCAAAATAAATGAAGGAACGACTTTCACCATCAAACTGCCTGTTTCAACAGCATAATCTCTTATTTTATGGGGGTATAAAATGAAATTAAATACCATACTCATCGTAGATGACGAAGAAAATATCCTTAACGCCTTAGAAAGAGTCCTGGAAGACAAAGGTTACAAGTTGTTTCTCGCAGATAGTGGCCATAAGGGACTGGAAATCGTTAGGCACGAAGATATCCACCTGATAGTTTCCGACCATAGGATGCCCGGCATGGATGGCGTAAAATTTCTCAGCGAGGTCAAAAAGATATCGCCAGACACAATCCGGATCATGTTAACAGGATATGCCGATGTAGACATAGCCATAAAGGCAATAAACGAGGGCGAGGTATATCGCTTCATCACAAAACCATGGAATAATATAGAGCTTTTGAACGCCATAAAACAGGGTATTGAACACTACAATTTGCAGAAGGAACTGGATAGATTAAATAAACTCATACAGGCGCAAAATACAGAACTTAAGGAATGGAACTTCAAACTTGAACAAAAGGTTGCTGAACAGACGAAACACATAAGGAATTTATTCCTGGATGCTATAAAATCTCTTGCCTTTGCCCTGGAAGCAAAGGACAAATATACCGAGGGACATTCCCGGCGTGTCACAGAATACGCCACTTACATTTGCAAAAAGATGTCCCTCCAAAAAGAGTACACAGAAAATATAATACTCGGTTGCATGTTACACGATATAGGGAAAATAGGCATCAAAGAAAACATATTAGACAAAAATGGAAAATTAACAAAAACAGAATACGAACACATCCAGACTCATGTGCTCATAGGAGAACGTATTTTGACGCCCATTATCAAAAACGAAACGGTCATTCGGATTGTCAGACATCATCATGAACGCATTGACGGCAGCGGGTATCCGGACGGCTTGAAGGGTACGGCAATCCCTTTAGAAGCCAGAATAGTCGCCGTAGCAGATGCCTACGATGCATTATTATCGGAGCGTCCGTATCGCAAAGCTACCGGCAATGTAAATGCCATTAAAGAACTTAGAAAATTTTCCGGTACGCAGTTTGACCCAGAGATCGTTGAAATGCTTACAACTAACGGATACAGCCGTGTAAAATGAAACTGCATCTCAAAGACAAATCAACCATTGTAGTAATCGGCGGTGGTCCATCGGGGAGTTTTTTTACCCATTTCGTATTGAGGCTTGCAAGAGAATATAAACGCAAGGTCGATATAACCATCCTCGACGGGAGGGATTTTATTCAGAAGGGCCCTGTTGGTTGTAACATGTGCGCAGGCGTCCTGTCTGAAACCCTTACCAGTAAAATGGAATCTGAGGGAATTGTACTGCCAAAAACGCGCGTCCAGCAAGAAATAGACGGCTATTATTTACAAACACAGGAACGCGGCATCACATTGCATCATCCGAAACCGGGGCACATACCAAAAATCATAACGGTTTTTCGCGGAAACGGCCCGCGATTTTCAGAGTTAACAGCCAATATCAGCTTCGACGATTTTTTACTGAAACATGTAACATCACAGGGCGCAAAGGTACGTTCCGCTATCGTAGAAGAAATAGACCTCCCAAAAAATCCGGAGGATTTAGTGAACATCGTTTACAAAGAGGCAGGCGTACGGAAAAAGATGTCCACCGACCTTGCCGTGGGGGCATTCGGACTGAACACGTCACTAATAAAAAGAATTGTCGGTAAAGAATTCGGGTACCGGGAGCCTGAATCCGTTCGGACATGCAATGCAGAACTCCACCTCGGTCGTTCCTATATCCAGGAACACTTCCACAAAATAATTTATGTATTCGCACTGGGGATAAAACCCATCAAATTCGCCGCCTTTATACCAAAAGAGGATTATGTTACCGTCTCACTCGTCGGGAAAGAAGATATAACAAAGGCAAATTTAGTAGAATTTATAAAACATCCAAAGGTCCGTGAACTTCTTCCTCCAGGGTGGTCACTGCCGAAAGACCTCTGTATCTGCTTCCCCAAAATACCGATTTCCCACGCAGCACACCCTTATACGAACAGATTTGTAATGATCGGCGATGCCAGCATCTCACGTACCTATAAAAATGGCATCGAATCAGCCTTTGACACGGCACGGCTTGCCGCGCATACGATATTCGAACACGGCGTTTCCGAAGAAGATTTTAAGAAAGGATATTACAAACCTGCCTTAAAACTCCTTGCACAGGACAACTTCTTCGGCAATCTCATGTTCGGTATCCACGATTACACTACGTCACGAAAGGCATTGGTAAATGCACAAATTGACCACCTTACAAAATGGCAGAATGCCTGGGAGTCTATCCAGATTAACAGCATCCTTTGGAATATGGTCACCGGTAACGCAAGCTACAAAGAAATTTTCTTCAAGGTAATTGACATCCGCCTGCACTTTATCATGTTCCCTCACATCTTTTATGCCGCTATCAAACAGGAGTATGAGAACCTAAAAACCCGCGCACACATCAAGCACACGGAAAAACTAAAATTCCTGAAAGAATCGGGACTTGGCACACTGGAGGACGGCCAGACTGTGGCGATAATTGGCGGCGGCCCGGCGGGCACAAGTTGCGCAATTGCCTTAAAAAATCTTGCAAAAAAACGAAATATCACTATAGATGTCATCATTTATGAACATAAAGATTTTGAAGGCGGTATCGAGCACAATGAATGCGCAGGCGTCCTCTCTCAGCCCATCGAGCACATTATTGAAGATCAGTTGGGAATTCCCTTCCCCTGGCATCTCGTGAAACGGGAAGTGCCAGGCTACTATCTCCACACGGATGGTTCCGTCATCAAACTGGACGGAGAAGGAGAAGTCTCTTACGCACTGCGCAGGATTCAATTTGACGCCTACCTCCTGCAAAAGGCAAAAGAGGCTGGCGCTACGATTATACAAAGTATGGTCACTGACGTAGAAATCGGCAAAGAAAAGGTTACCGTGTACAGCGAGACAAAGCACATCCGGGCGGATGTCGTCGTGGGCGCATTCGGACTCGAAGAAGGCACTTACAGGATATTTGAACGGGAGACTCCCTATAAATCGCCAAAATTCCTATTGACCATCCTGACCAAATTTCACCCAAAGGGGCAGCACCATGATCTTGAGAATACCGATGGATACATCCATGCCTTTTTACCGTCATTTAAAGAAATAGAATTTGGCGCAGTTACTCCCAAGGCTGACCACTACACCATTAACATCGCCGGCGCAAAAATATCTTCCCGGTCAATGGATGAATTTCTGCAACTACCCGACGTACTGGAAATACTCCCGAAGAATTTCAGGGAATCGCTGGGCGCTCTCGATTACCATCGCGGCTGTTTCCCGGTAAAACCTGCAAAACACCTCTTTGGGGACCGATACGTCACCATTGGAGACGCAGCCGGCCTCATCCGCCCGTTCAAAGGCAAAGGGGTCAATGCGGCATGCCTGATGGGCATCAAAGCCGCTGAAACCATGATGTACGTCGGTATTTCAAAGGAAGCATTCAAAACCTATATGAACTGTTTCCACGAGGTCATAAAAGATTTACCTTACGCCAATACCGTGAGAAGATTTGTTATATGGGGCGCTTATTATGGTTTTCTGACGCCCATTATCCGCATTGCAAACGACCATCCTGCATTGAGGCGGGCGCTATTCGACAGTGTCTCCGGCAAAAAGGCGTATCGGGAAATATTACTGGATACGATCAGCGTATCGCTCCTGCTAAAAACAAGCGCAATACTCATCCGCTGGTTAGTGAAACGTATTGTTTAGTGGAAACAACAAAACTCAGCGCCTTGCACGGCTTTTTGTACCAATCCGCCGGAGCGATTTGTTAGGGGACTTTTTTATTTTTACAGAATCTAAATATAAAGTATCAGGGCATATATCCTGCTCATGTGGCCATACTACAGTTCCATATGCCGCCCTCACCTGTTGAAAATAAATTTTGTCTTTCAACTCACTGAACACCCCGAAATTAAGCAAAGGACTGCAATCGTATATCCCGACTTCCCCATTGGAAAATGTTATCTCAAGTTTATAGTTATCTTTTGCCTTTACTGCTTTCACTCTTGGATTCATAGTTTACCTCAATGGATCAATTTTAAACGGTTGCTGTCCATTAACTGCCAAATCCCAGTCGGCCATAAGTTCATCTTTGTGAATTTCAATCCAAGCCAAAACCAATCGCATTTTGGCGGGTGGTAATCCTCCGTCAAGAAGTTCACCACGAGGGATTGATATGACAGCTTCGCTATCCTGATATTTTACATGGATATGTGGACACTTATGTTTTCTGTTATCAATAAAATAGAGCGACACAACTATACCAAAAAACATTGATATTGTTGGCATCTTTATTTCCTTATATTTATAGCATAACTGCGGAATTGAGCGGCAACCGCAGCCGGCACTAACGTAAAATTCAGTGACAAGGTGCATGTAAGATAATCAGCTACAAAATGACTGTTTAATGTGAATAGTAATCATAGCCGAAAAAGTGTCCTGTGCGCCTCGTTCAACTACAGCGACTTGTTATCCACTTTCTTTTTTTAATCTATTTACTTCTCTATAGATATGCCACTTCCAAGTAGGATGAAGCGACAACTCATCGCCAGAATTAGTATCAGGTATCAGTTTCACCAGATCAGTACTAATAAATTCAAGTTTAGCATTTCTTACTGCAGTGCTTGCATCAATCTTGCCAAACCCGTATTTTTCTCGTAGACATCTTCTAACTGAAGTTTCCTTGACGTTAATACCACCTTCATCAATTAATGCAGAAATAACCTTCAGTGAAACAGGAGATAATATTTGCCATTTTGAAATAAATCGTTCATCGCTCACTGAACTATTCGATGGAAATTCAGTTGATGTCATCCATGATTTTATCTTACTTAAAATATCGTCTTCTGAACTCATAGTAATAGGATTAACAATGAGAGAAGTCATGGCACCTTCTAAACCGAACCTTTTCGTCTTTGAATACTAAAATGGGAATATCAACTCCTTCAAATTGTTTTCGGTAGGCAAGTATGGCTATTTCCTGATTAACCCACGCTGATGAGCGGTACCCCCACTCCTTGGAATCGTGAATCACTCTACCTCTATCATGAAGAAATGATATTAATCCAGAGCATTTTCGTAGTCCATCAAAGACATTGAGTGACAATGCATCAAGATTTTGGACATATTCAGCGAAATATGATTTATATCCTGGAAAAGAACCAATAAGCCGTTGGACTGAAGTTCCTAATTGCTTTTCATCGGACGTTTGTTGACCACAGCTTATGAATATTAACTTTTCAGTCATATCAATATGTCTTTAGTGGATAACATTTATTTTTATCTCTATACCATAAATGTCGGTATAGTATCGCAGGATATGGTGGAGGTCAAACAAAAGACGGCATAATGTATTGTAAACCCAAAGATATTATCGCCATAATATACACCTTCTTCATCTTAAATTAGCAACTGGAATGATTTCCGTCCTTTCGGGAAGCTGTTTTCCATTGGCAATATCCTCAACCTTCTGCAATATTGTAGAATGATAGTATCGGTAACCACATTTATCGCATACTCCAACAGGCACATTTTCAAGCATAACGAAACCAGTTCTATGCTTAAATACTTCCCTTTTTAACAACTTTTCCCTTACAACACCATTGCAATATTCACACTTATAGCCATACATTACCTTTCTCCATAATTATCTGTTTTACAGGGAAATTTTTATTCCAGGTTGGAATGCCGCTTGTGCATGTCTTTTTCAGAACTGTTCAGTTTATTCACCAGCGAAAGGATGACTCCGTCCAGATACACGAGACACGCCTGTTCAAAGAGCGTGTTCCGGAACTGAATGGACCCGCTATGTTTATAGTTGGTGCTTACTTCCTGCACAGGCAGTTCAATAATAATATCTGCCTGTCCCGCAAGCGGCGAATCTTTATGAGAGGTTACTGCTACTATAGTAGCCTGCGATTTCTTAGCCAGACCTGCAATATAACGGGTTATATGTGTGCTGCCGGAACTGCTGCACGCCACCAATAAATCGCCTTTATCGATATTCGGGGTTGTGGCATCCCCGACACAGTAAGCATTCAAGCCGATGTGGGTAAGCCTCATGGCAAAGGTACGGGATACGAGACCCGATCTCCCCTGACCTGTCACAAAGATATTTTTTGCATTAAGAATAGACGAAAGAAACTCCTCATACGCCCTCTCGTCAATCTTTTCAAGCACAGAGTGTATTTCATCCAAAATAATTTGTGTGGTATCCTTGATGCCTATGGAGTTGCCACCGATCTTCATTTTTTCCTTTTTTCTTCCTTATTTCAATTCCGATAGTCCGCGTTCATCTGCGTCCAAAAGAAAATTCCTATACTATTAATCTATTACGAGGAAATTTTACCATGCTATATCTTATATTTCAAGCAATCATATCCTTCAACGGACGTATCGCCCTACATTTATTTTTGTTGCTCTATGTATTGACCTATGATAAAATTTTCCATCATGTCTATCATAAGTATATAAAACATTTATCCTTCTACTCATCGGAAAAGGAGCTTTTACATGGGAGACCTTTTAGGTAAACTCATTGGACTTTATGAAATTGCGCTGCTTGTCAGAATAGTAATCTCATGGGTGCCGCACAATCCTTATAACCAGGCCATACGATTCCTCTATAAAATTACAGACCCTGTATTAAATCCTGTACGAAAACTTATCCCACCTTTCAAAGGTATAGACTTCTCCCCTATAATTGTATTTATTGGCTTAGGCATTGTAAAACGGATGGTAGGAGGAATGTTTTAGTAAAGACTGCGAATACCGGATATACGCAGGACTATAATTATGGTATTACTTTGTAAAAACTTCTTTTTTTGCAAGTTTTTAAAATGGTGACGAGTGGCGAATGACGAGTGACAAGAAAACGTCTCCCGCCACATGCCACTCGTCACCTGTCTTCGTTTTTCATTCTTTGGTTTCGGCTTTCTGCGCCAGGCAGTATTTCATTGAACACACTCAATTAATGACAAATAGCCCCATTAAAAAACTTGTCGTAATGGACGTAGACGGTGTCCTCTTTAAAGGTCACTTCATTTTACACCTTGCGCGTCACGCCGGGATATTGATTTATATCAGAACAGCCCTGTTGTGCTTTCTGTTTAACATAAACAAAATATCCATCCAGGAATTAATCGCAAGGGTTTATTCTCGTTTTAAAGGCATTACACTTGAGCAGGCCAAAAAAGTTTATCAGAATATTACCGTCATAAAACATGCAAGGGAAACGATCGAAACATTACATAAACATGGATATGGGGTGGTACTCATCAGCAGCGGAGTGCCTGACCTCTTTGTAAAAGACCTTACGGCCAGATTATCAGCAAATACCGGTTACGGCGTTAAGATTGATATACATAACAGCCAATTAACGGGTGAGGTGTTTGGCCGTCTCTCCAAATCCATAGGAAAGAAAGAAATCATCGAAGATATATTACACGAAAACAATCTTACATGGAAAGATACCATCGTCCTTGTGGACGACCGGAACAATCTCAATATCATGCATAAAGCCGGTATCAACATCGGTGTTAACGCCCATTATCCCGTCCGACAGCAGGCGCAGTACCTGATTGACAGCGGGAATCTTGCAGAGGTACTCGACATTCTGGATATAGAGGCTGCCGATACTTACAAGACCCTATTTGCTGGCATGCGTAAGCAATACACGCACTCCTGGTATCAGGAAATCCGCAGAAAACTCTTACATATACTCATAGCAGGTGTACCTGTATTTTCAAGTATGATTTACCATACAACTCTGACAGTGCTCTTCGCCCTGCCGATTGTTTATCTGATCTCCGAATGCCTAAGGATAAATGGATATTCATTCCCTATGTTAGGAAGTATAACTAAATCCAGCATTCGCAGGACGGAGGAGCGGGGTATTGCATTTGGGCCAATAACTCTGGTGCTGGGGGCAATCCTTGCCTTGCTGTTTTTCCCTGCAATTATCGCAAGCACCGTCATCCTGATCGTGGCGTTTGCCGATGCGGCCGCTACCATAGTGGGACGAAGCATGGGTAACCATCGTATATTTTATAACAAAAAAAAGAGTTGGGAAGGCACGATAGCCGCCTGGATGGTGGCCTTCCTTTGTGGATTGATCTATTTACCCATCTCCTATGCTTTGCTCGCCGCATCGTTTTCGAGTATAATTGAATCACTGCCACTGAAGTCGATGGATAATTTACTCGTACCCATTAGCACTGGCATCTTATTAATGTGTCTTGGGTATTAATAAACATTTACTCTGTTGAATTAACCTCAGGCTAAAGCCTGAGGTGAGAGAACGAAGCCAATGGTGGCTTTAGCCCTGAACCAGGGAAAATCATGGCTAAAGCCGGTTTTTATACGTCTGCATATCTCCGCCATGAATGGCGGAGTTAAAGCAAGGTCAAACATTAGGCTGCTTCCCGTGTAGCCGCACGGTTTCAGCCTGCATAGGCATAATCGAAGAGCCTGGCCTTGTTCACCTGGCCGGGAACGCAGGCAGAAGCCTGCGGTTACCTTAGGTAGGACAAGCGTCCCCGCTTGTCATCATGATGTCAACCGAGGACGGTTGACCTACCGGTAGGAAACCAGCATAAATAAAATGAAATCCTATACAAATAAATTGAATTAAAATAAATGGATCACGTTTCCATTATGCGCGTTATGGGAATTGATTACGGTGAAAAGAGGCTTGGACTCGCTATAAGCGACCCGCTTGGGATTACGGCACAAGGACTACCGACCATCGAACGTACCCATATTCAGGAGGACTTACAAAAGATATTAACTATTATCCGTGAAAAAGATGTGGGAGAGATTGTCATTGGTTTGCCAAAACACATGAATAACACGCTGGGGGAAAAAGCGCAGGCCGTCATGACCTTTGTTGCCCTTTTAAAAAAGCATGTTACCATACCGGTCAATACCATCGATGAACGACTCAGCACAGTCCGGGCGCATAAAGCCATGCTGGAAGGAGACCTTTCCAGAAAAAAACGAAAAGACCGAGTTGACATGATAGCCGCCCAATTAATATTGCAGGGCTATTTAGACAGGATTAAGAAATGATACACCTCAACAATACCTCATACAAAAAACCAGAACTGGTTGCACCGGGTGGTGATATTGAAAAGCTCAAAACTGCGATTGAATACGGCGCCGACGCTGTCTATGTAGGTGGAGAGGGTTTTAATTTACGGATGGGCGCAACCAATCTGACCACGGAGGAAATAAAAGAGGCCACCTCCTGGGTTCACGAGCGAGGCAAGAAAATTTATGTTGCCTTAAATATCTTTGCGCGTAATTATCATGTTAGCGGTATACGCTCTTATTTAAAAAGACTCGCGGAAATCCCCATAGATGCTGTAATCGTCTCAGACCCCGGAGTCTTCCTGACGGTTAGAGAAATTGCACCCCATGTCCCCATTCATCTGAGTACCCAGGCAAACACTACCAATACAAAATCTGTAGAGTTCTGGCATCAACAGGGTATGAAGAGGGCGGTACTGGCCAGAGAATTGACTCTTGGTGAAATTAAAGAGATTACCAACAATGCCCCAATACAAACCGAGGTATTCGTACATGGCGCTATGTGCATGTCATATTCAGGACGCTGTCTCCTGAGTGGTTTTATGGCCAACCGACATGCAAACCTGGGGGATTGTTCCCACTCGTGCCGATGGCACTACGTCCTCAAAGAGGAAAAACGGCCAGACGAGACCTATCCTATTGTAGAAGACGAGAGCGGCACTTTTATCCTGAGTTCCAAGGACCTTTGTATGATTCAACACATTCCTGAACTGGTACACGCAGGCGTTACTGCCTGGAAAATCGAAGGGCGTATGAAAAGCCCATATTATGTTGCCTCCGTAACAAGGGTATATCGGGAGGCATTGGATCGTTATTTTGCCGACCCCGTCGGATACGTATACGATCAAAGATGGTTATCTGAGCTTGAAAAGGTTAGTCACCGGGAGTACGGAACAGGTTTCTTTTTTGGAAATCAAGGGTATAATAGCCTGACAACGCATCCTGGAAATTTCTACATTAAAGAATATGATTATCTGGGCATGATTAATAACGTTCTTTCAGACGGAGTTGCAGAGGTCTTAGCAAAAAACAGAATCACGGGTAACACCCCTGTAGAAATAATCGGAAGGCATTTGAGTGAAGATTTTAGCCAGGTGCTTTTAGACCTTAGAAACGAATACAATGAGCCGATTGAGGCAGCCCATGCGGGGCAAAAGGTGATCGTCAAGGTGTCGCGTCCCGTACATAAATATTTTATGCTCAGGAAATGCGGATGAAGAAAGTGGTAAAAAACGTTGCGAAGAACACCGGCGGGGTTTGTCTTATAATCATTGGTTTTATGTTGATTTTCACCCCCGGTCCGGGATTACTTACAATCCTGGCAGGATTGTATATCACAAGTTTCCCGGGAAAGCCTGCTCTTGTTGCCAAGTTGAAAAAGACTAAATTTTACCATCGATATGTAATCAATATTGAATCAAAAATAAAGTCAAAATTTAAAAGAAAGAACAAATAAAAGAATGAATACAAAAAAGCTGCTCTCTCTAGCTCTCGTCATTTTTGTGACAGGCTGTGGTTCCACCCAGTATTTAAAAAAAATGTCCCCTTTCAAAAAAGAGGAAGCCCCCCTTGAACCAAAAAAGGGTGCACAGTCTTCTCCATCTCAAAAAGGCAGTGAAATATTCGTATGCGCCGGCGACATAGATGTTACTTATAAAAAATTGGGTGAGGTTAGTCTGGGAGAGTTCGGCTTCTCGGGGCATGATATTCTGGCTTTTAAAATAAAAGAAAAGGCTGCCGCCGTGGGCGCTCAGGCGGTAATTAATGTCCAATACGACACCGGGGCTTCAAAAACCTGGCAGGGATACGGCGAATTGGGAGGAACAGATTACGGCATAAAACATACATCGTGGTGCAAGGGTATTGCGGTCGTATTTATGGAATCCCATAACCCTTTGGGACTCCTCTTATGCAACCTTACCAGAGAAAATAGAGATTGGTTTGGATTTAAAAAATCACAAACCGGTGTGATTGTTGTCAACGTCATGCCCGGAAGCGTTGCAGCGAATGCGAATATTACGGTAGAAGACCTCATTACAGAATGGGCTGGCAATAAAATCGAAAATAAAAATCAGCTACGACAGATGATTGACGCTAACGCCGGCAAAGATGTTAAATTAAGTTTATTGCGTGCAGGAGAAATCAAAATGGCAACTGTGTCTATACCCGCATCTGCACACAGCCGCATTGCGTCATCCACACCCAAATCCTACGGAAAAGAAACTAAACCGACTATCGAAAAGAAAGAATCTTCTCCACGTAAACTTAGTTCAAGTCCTGCCGATGTGCACAATGAGGTCGGCGACCTTTACCTGAGAAAGGGAATGTATGATGAAGCAATGGAAGAATACAAAAAGGCTATCGAAGCAGACCCAAGTTACGCCATTGCCCATTTTAACCTCAGTATTGTTTATGAAAAAATAGGGATGAAAGAAGAAGCGAATGAGGAATACACAATCTATAAAAAACTAAAACCAAAACGGAAGTAAATTCGGCCTTCGGTAACTGCGTCTACTCTCCGCAAGCACACGAAAGGTCACAAAACTTTTTTTAATCAGCATTTTTAATAGTATGAGGCATATTTTACTGATCCTAATCTTCAGCCTATTCGTACTACGGACTTTGCCTGCGGCAGAATTACTCAAGAATGGGGATTTTGAAACCGGGGACGTCACAGGCTGGAAGTACTGGGAAACCTACCCCTGGGATGGAGATGGCGCTCCTGTAGAATCACCCACCCACGTGACCATTGCAATTCCAGGCACCATTGGCACTCCTGTACCACCTGCAACGAGCGGTTTTTTTGCCCTGACACAGCAAATAGGCCACAACGGAACAGCCAGAGGCGGGCTCTATCAGGAAGTTAAAGTTGTTGTGAACACCCCCTATATTTTCACAGGTTACATGGCTTTTTACGGAGACGATATTGGGGACGTAACCATTGTTGGAATTCTGGATGGTTCATGGAATCCGGCGCTTGCATTCACTACGATAAATAAAAAATATATTGGCGGTAACACTATCTCATCCTGGATGGAATTTTCGCTCATGATCATTCCCTCAAAAGATGTAATCACGGTCTTCACTGAAACCAGGCAGGATTGGACACATGGTGATGCGGCTGGATGGTTTGATAATTTCAGCCTGAGACCTGTCCCGGAACCCACAAAACTTCTTTCATCACAACACCTCAAGGAAAATTTACTACAGAAAGAAAAGCAAGCCCAGGAAAAACAAACAAAAGCAGACACAGAGAAAAGGTTTTAACAAAACCAAATTTGATTACTTCGAAATCTCTATTAAGAATTTGAAAATTACATAAATGATAGTATAATAATTACGTATCCACCCTATTAGCATGGTTTAAAGGCAGTATAAATGCGCACCGTCTTAGCGGATCCATGTGTCATATCAACGAAGGTAATTATTTGCTCTTTCTCGGCCAAGTCCCTACAACCTGTATCCTGATAAAAAGATTCGCGGTTATAAAAAGCCAAAAGATGCGTATGCTAAGGCTTACAATATCATTATCGGTTAAAGTCCTTTAAAAAATAATCAATTAATTTTTTCAGCCGGACAATTAAAGCATATTGTAGAAAGTTACCTTGATAAGCCGAAATTATATTACCTTTGGAGGTAATAATCATGAGTGACAGACCCAGACCGTTTGCCCGAATGTTAATTGCGTGTTTCTTTTTCGTTTCTGCAGTAACACTAAATATTCTATTGCCACGCTACTGGCATAACACGCCGGAAATAGTCAAGCATTTACTGCTCGTCTTCAGCGCCATAATGTGCGTTCATATCATGGAATACGCATACCTGTGGTGGGAAATTTTTGGGCATATAAGAAATATTTTAAAAGAAACCCTGCAGGCTACCCATCAACTCATCGATGAGAATAGAAACTCCTTGGAAAAATCTTTGCAAACAACGAACCAGCTTATCGGAACAGCGTCAACCTGTGGACTGACTAATATCTATTGCTCCAGGAAGGATGTTAAAGGCGATATATATGACGCAATGGAAAATGCGGAGAAAAGGATATGGCTTTTGGGAATTACCCTTTCCGAGAACGTTCATCTTGATGAATTACTTCCCACACTCAACGAAAAGATGACAGGCGGGCTTGATGTCAAACTGCTCCTCCTTGACGCACTCCAGGATTCAGCAGTCTTTAGAACACTACTGGAAAGCACTGCCAGTGAGGCTGCAAAACTTATCAACACCGATAGGACAAATACTCAGGTCACTGACCCATTTTTTCATCAGAGGTTATACAGCGATTTTACCCATGCATGTGACAGACTCCGGAGCTATCCAAATGTCAGCGCTACAGTCCGGTTTTATACCCATACTCCAATCTGCTGGATGATGATCGTAGATAACACAGCCCATTTCCAGCCATATACCTTTGGACGAAGCGCAAGCAAACATCCAGTGAGTTTATGTATTGGAGACAATATGCCGGTGTTTAAATTCCAGATGCAGCCAAATGGGAAGCCATTCGAAATTCTCGAAGACCATTTTTTAAAATTGTGGCAGACATCAAATCTGGATTTCTCTAACATAGAAACGAAAATAGCAAATCGCAATACCATAATGAGAGACATATTCAATTCCCACTCATCATGGTTTAAACAAGTCTACGAGGTGCTTTATACACCCGAAGACAATGTACCATTGGTAAAATTGACCCATGAGAATTCTCAAGTAAGTCCGGGGAGAGGAACTGACGCTTTGAAATTCCTTGTTACATTTGATAAGATTGAAAAATGGAAAGTCTACAAATAAACATCAATCATGTCTGGGTTATGGTAGCGGCCTGTATGGTATTCTTCATGCAACTGGGGTTTACCTCTTACGAAGCAGGCTTTTCACAATCAAAAAATGCTATTAGCATTTCTATCAGAAACCTGGTGGAATTCCTCGTATCCTCTCTAGCGTTTTATGTCGTAGGATTTGGGTTGATGTTTGGCGCAAGTCACATGGGCTGGATTGGCACAAACCACTTTTTTGCCTGTGGGGTGGCGACACATACCGGTAGCCTATCATATACCTTTTTCTTTTATCAACTGGTCTTTGCCGCTACTGCCTCTACCATATTGTCAGGCGCCATAGCCGAACGTTCAAGTTTTATTCCCAACGTCGTAGGTCCCGCATTTACCGTGTCTGTTATCTACCCGATTTTCGGTCATTGGGCATGGGGGAATCTCTTTTATCCGGATCAGTCCGGTTGGTTAGGAAGACTGGGGTTTATTGATTTTGCAGGTTCTACGGTGGTGCATTCCATTGGCGGGTGGTTTGCCCTGGCCGGGGCATTGATTTTAGGTCCAAGAATTGGCAAGTACAATCCTGATGGTTCTTCAAATCCCATGGGGTTACACAACGTTCCGCTGGCCACATTAGGTACTTTCTTCCTCTGGTTTGGGTGGTTTGGCTTTAATGGCGGAAGTCTTTTGCGTGCCAGTGCGGATATTGGCCTCGTCATTGTAAACACAAACCTCGCTGCTGCCGCTGCCGGAGTTTCGGCGCTGATATTTAATTACTCGACTGAAAGGAGACTCGATGCCGGAAAACTTTTTACGGCAGTGCTGGCTAGCCTGGTGGCAATAACGGCAGGTTCGAGCAGGGTAAATCCCGACGGCGCTGTCTATATTGGCCTTATTACGGGTGTCGTCGCAATCCTGGCCCAGGACTTTATTGAAAAGATATTAAAAATAGACGACCCCGTTGCCGCCGTTGCTGTTCATGGAGTAGGCGGCGTTATAGGCACCCTCTGCGTTGCACCCTTTGCCGAAAAATCAACCCTCCTGGTAGAAAATGGGGATCGGTTGCATCAACTGGGCATACAGGCAATAGGCGTTGGAATAGCCTTTGCGTGGTCGTTTGGGCTGGGGATGCTCTTTTTCTGGTGCGTCAAAAAGACCCTGGGCATACGGGTAAACCCTGAAGAAGAAAAGAAAGGACTCAATGTCGCCGAATACGAAGATGTGGCTTCATGGCTTGACTTTATTCGTATTTCAAGACTTCAAGACCTGAACATTCTGTTGGAAAGAAGGGTTGCAGAAAGAACAGATGAACTTCAGAAAGCAAACATTGCGCTTGAAAAGGCCAACAGACTTAAATCAGAATTTTTGGCAACGATGTCACATGAACTCCGCACCCCGCTGAATTCCATCATCGGTTTCGCAGAGGTTTTAAAGGACGAAGTCGTCGGAACCATCAGCGCCGAACAAAAAGAATACCTGAGTGATATCCACGGTAGCGGCCAACACCTGCTCAATATGATTAATAGCATCCTCGATCTCTCAAAAATTGAGGCGGGAAAATTAGAACTTCATTATGAAGAGTTTCCTGTAAAAGAAGCAGTCAACGAGGTGTTAAACACGATCATTGGATTTTCCAACAAGAAGGGCATTCGTATACATACCCATATCCATGAGGACGTCCCTTCTATAACTGTAGATAAAGTAAAATTCAAACAGATAATGTTTAATCTGCTATCCAACGCCATCAAGTTTACGCCTGAGAATGGCAGAGTTGCCATCAATGCAAGCCTTATGAACCAGCATGTCCAAATTGCAGTAAGTGACACGGGCATCGGCATCAAATCAGAAGATATGGACAAAATATTTGAGGCATTTCGCCAAGTGGACGCCTCGTATGCACGCCGTTATGAAGGGACAGGACTTGGTCTGGCACTCACAAAACGTCTGGTCGAATTACACGGAGGCAAGATATGGGTAATAAGCGAATTTGGCAAAGGGAGTACCTTCACCTTTACGTTGCCCATAAAACCGCAAACAAAATAGTGAAGACGGAGCAGGCGACGAGTGACAGGTGACGGGTATCATTTCTCTCGTCACTCGCCATTCGTCACACGTCACCGTTTTTATAAACTTACCAAAAGAAGTATTTACAGAATAAT
>VGXX01000005.1 GCA_016873155.1 Planctomycetota bacterium
TTCTTTTTTTGTAAGTTTTTTGTGCCCTTTGCGTTTTGTTTTCTTTTCTTTGTGCTCTTTTTGGTTATGGTTTCATCCTATTTGATTCCTATTTTAACCACGAAGAACGCGAAGGACACGAAGATATTGCCATAAAAAAACCTGCCACAAATTTACACGAAAAACCACGAATATTTAGGCGGGTTCAATTTTGTAAATTGAACCCATTTTTTGAAATCTCATTGCGCTACAATCCTTGAAAATTTCAGGGTTCAGGTTACAAACCAGAACCCGCAGAAATATGAAATTAACATTCGTATTTTACGATAAGTTTCGTAATATCAGACAATACTTTTTTAATATCCAGAACAACGTTACCAGTCAATTCGGACTCTACAATATTGCTGTCTTCTGCATGAAAATGGTGGGGATGAGTTTTTATTTTTGGATAATGAGGTGAATTATCCCATCTAATGATAGGCGCATTACTAAAAAGTTGGTAAGAATATAAAATCTGTTCTTGCGTTTTCACAAACCTTATCTCAAGCTTGTATTTCGAAGGGATTAAACTGCACCGCAGTTTATAAATACCACTTTCGTGAATTTCATCAATGGCTTTTATTTCTACCCTTGATATAAGTTCGCTCTCTTTTAAGGATGAAATAACTTCGGGAAAATTAAACGGTTGCTTCACTATCAATAACCTCTTTTAATGCCTCATTCCACGCCTTTTTCATCTCTATTACCCCATTCCATTCCATCCAATCGTCTTCTAATTCTGAAGTCGCTTTGTTTGCCAAATCTTTTGAGAAGGTGTCAAAATTCCTTCCGTATTTCTTCTGAAAAGTTTTTATAATCCTGTCGTAGGTCTTTATTTTACTTTCTATTTGGGTAATCACGATATCCTTCAGTGCGACAGTTTCGTCTTTATATACTCCGGAAAGAACCAAAGGTTTAATCAAATGCATAAGAAATTTTTCAGTTTTCATCTGTTATGTCTCCTTTTTACTTTTAAAATATTTTCTGCAAATTTCTATTAATTGATTATACAATTCTTTATTGTCAGTTACACACCATTCTTTTTTGTGCTCTTCATCCATAAAATATATCTTCCCATCATCCCATCCGTATAACTCTTTAAATTCTTCCTTGTTCTTCATACTGTATCCACCTTCTTATTACCCACTTCTCAATCCCCTACTGGGAGGGGAACTCAGGGGTGGGTTCGCGTTCGCTTAACCCACCATACATCAACTGACAGTTAGACATTTTTTATGAGACTCAGAAACTGTTCAGAAAAGTTTGCGACATACCCAGTAGTTTTTTCAGCATATCTATCGAAATCCTCATCGTTAATCGATGGCTTGATCACCCGGACAAGTCGTAGTTTCCCTTCATCAACTTGAAGATCAAGGGCAAACATCACACTGGAGAATCCTTTTCCAGGATGTATAAAAATATCCCGTGCCTTTACAGCCTGATCTATCCACATAGCTTTGTGCCGTGCAATCAAATCATCCAATTTTACAGCTATCTCTTGGGTTTCCTTTTTTGCATTATTTCTCAGTGCATTCATAAGCTTTCCGCCAACATCGTCGCCTTTCTTATGAAATCCATGTATCTGTTGAGAAACAATACCTTGCGCAGAAATTAACTGAACGATTATATCAAAAAAAATCTTAATCGAACCAAGAAACGCCTGAATACTGAGATGAGCCTCAGGAATCTCGACAAAATAAGAGAAAGTATTAATCTCCCACTTTGCAGTATTCCACTGACTTTCTAAATCTGCAAATCTGGGCAGACATAAAGCATCCGCTTGTTGAAAAATCGCCTTGAGCTTTGATGCCTCATATAGAAGAATGCCTTGTTGGACCGCACATGAATGAATGATTGCTTTACTGGCACCATTCCAGTCATTCGGATTAAATATCGAATATGCTAAAACGCTACTCTCATGGCACAGAATTACAGATACCTTAGAAGATGCTTGTTCTTTATGCATTCAATAATTCAAGATAAGAGAAAAAATCTTATAAGAAACACCTATTTAATCCACCAACCTTTTTGATCTGCCATATCTACCCGAAATAGTTGAATGTGACCACAATCAGAACAAACTAAAACCCTCCAATCTGGAATATGTGGTGCCTGTAGACCTAAGTCGTAAGCTTGTTTATTATTGTAGTATCCAGAGCCACAGTATGTGCATGGTTGTTTAATATCTTTAGCGATAGGGGTGAATTCTTTCCTTACCAATCTCTCTACTTGCTTGACCTCTTTTATAATTTCACTTATATTCCAGCGATCTTCAGACTTATTAACAATCATATGATCCAACAATCTATTGGCATGTTCCATGTAGATATTATTCCAACCTGGGAATGTATCTTTTTTTCGTTTTAAATCATATTCTGGGTCTCTATGTTTTTCCCTACTAAAAATTTTCCCTCCCGATAGTAACCAATAAAGGACTTTCCCAAGTGAATAGATGTCACTTTTGGTAGATATATCATCTAATCTCCCATCTTCAAGTTCAGGTGCAATAAACAATCTAGGGCCCACAGCCTCATCGGTAAGAGTTATGCGAGTACCATCTTGTTCAATAAAACATATTCCAAAATCACCAATAACAGCAGGACCACGCTCTGTTTTCAGGAAAATATTGTCTGGTTTTAAGTCACGATGAATAATATTATTGTGATGGGCATATTGTATTCCCGAACATATTTGCAAAAAAGTCTCAAATACTTTAGTTGGAGAATTGTGCCAAAAAGGTTTGGCGTGAGATAGGCTACCTCCTGAACAATATTCAGTCACAAGATAAGGTTTTTCGGTATCTATATCAAAATCTACTAATTGAACAATATTTTCATGTGAGATATTTCTAACAGCTTCAATCTCACGCTTAAAACGGTCAATTCTATTAATATTTTTCAGACGTTTCAAAACGCACTGTGTTTTACCTCCATCTTTATTATCTTTTACTACGAAAGTATGTGCCTGTCCACCTTCACTTAAAGGCCGTATTACTTCCCATCTATCCCCATATATTGTTGACATTAGAAAATCACTCCATATTTTTATAACTGACCAATGGCATAAGGGTGTTATCTATTTACTCTATATTGGTTTTGCAATAAACTTTTATAGTTTCTATATCAGCATTAGTCAGCCTTTCAAAACGACCTATAAACCTTTTTTTCATTTAAAAAATTTTTACCCATGTGTTAATCCTGCATTTGCTCTTGATTTCACCCTGATCAGTTATATACCGAACTAATTCAATCTTCTACGTTTAGGTTTTCTTCTGGGTTTTGAATGCTGTTATCCATGTTGGGTTTCATTCAACCTAATCTACTGAAACCTAACAACTCCCTGAATACTCCTTTATTAAGGGTAACGGTTTAAATCCCCATTAATAAAGGGGAACAAAGGGGCGAACAAAGCTGCATTTGGCTAAATAGTTACAGTGATTACTATTCTTTTATAGTTTACCGCTTGTTATTACTATATATTCTACCTGATACTTGGTCAAGAAAGATAATCTCAGGCATAAAGAATGAATTAAAAATTGAGAAGCACTGAATATTTCATTTTTCGGACTTTATCTGATATAGAGTGCATCAAAGCCAAAAATATTTGAATTCCCTTGCATGCTTTGAAATTACAAGTAAAATAATGCAATATTAAAAAGATTTACAAGTTTGGAGGCTTTTTGAAACATGCTTGATATAAATTTTATCAGGAACAACCCTGACAAGGTCAAACAGGCTATCGCGCTGAAGCACGAAAAGGCAGCAAGCATAGATCAAATCCTTGAGGTTGACGCCCAGCGCAGGTCTATGATTCATGCCTGTGAACAATCGAAGAGTAAACGCAACGAGAAGTCAAAAGAGGTCAGCGAACTTAAGAAAAAAGGACAGGATGCCTCTCAGATCATCGAGGAAACAAAAAAGATCGGCGATGACATAAAATCCATTGAGGAAAAACTGAAGGAACTGGATACTCAAATCACCAATCTGATGCTGCGCATTCCCAATATTCCCGCAGCGGACGTGCCTGTCGGAAAGGATGAAAAAGATAATGTCGTTGTCAAGACATGGGGACAGCGGAAGACGTTTGATTTTCCCCCTCTGCCACACTGGGAACTGGGGAGTATCCTAAACATCCTGGATACGGAGCGGGCGTCCAAGATTTCAGGTTCTGGTTTTATCTTGCTGAAAGGGCTTGGCGCAAAGCTCGAACGCGCCTTGTTTTCCTTTATGCTGGATGTCCATACCAGAGATCACGGCTACACAGAATTATTCCCGCCGTTTCTCGTTACCCGCACGACCATGACGGGCACAGGGCAATTGCCGAAGCTGGAAGAGGATATGTACCGGACTGCCGCAGACGACCTCTTCCTCGTTCCCACGGCGGAAGTCCCTGTTACCAATATTCACCGTGATGAGATACTTTCTTACAAAGACCTCCCTATTTACTACACTGCCTATACTCCCTGTTTCCGGCGCGAGGCTGGTTCTTACGGCAAAGACACAAGGGGAATTATACGGGTTCATCAATTCAATAAAGTAGAGTTAGTTAAGCTTGTGAAACCGGAGACATCGTATGATGAATTGGAATCGCTGCTTGGTAATGCAGAGAAAATACTCCAACTACTTGGGCTTGAATACAGGGTGGCAAAGTTGTGTACAGGAGATATGAGCTTTGCTGCGGCAAAGTGCTACGATATTGAGGTCTGGGCGCCAGGTGTTGGTAAATTCCTGGAAGTTTCATCCTGCAGTAATTTTGAAGACTTTCAGGCACGGCGCATTAACATACGTTTCCGGGATGAGGATGGAAAGCTGCGATTTGTACACACCTTAAACGGCTCTGGTTTGGCCTTGCCAAGAACAGTTATAGCGCTTCTTGAGACCTATCAGCAAAAGGACGGATCCGTTGTGATTCCAGATATCCTTCGGCCTTATATGGGCGGGATCAAGGTTATTGCCAAGTAGAAACTGGTTTACAACCTGTCTCTACAACAATTATTTTAAGGAATAACTCTTTCCAAACATCTCTAAGCCGAACCACTTTCCTTCGGAACCAATCAATAACCTGCCTTTGCCGGTAATGAGCAGGAATATTATCAGCAAAGGGAACAGTATCGGAAGCGCTATAGCGAAGATGGATAATGTCACGAAAACCACGGGTACTGACGCAACCAGCATGACAGCAAGGAGTGGGAAAATAAGCATACACACAATCACAAGGATGCCAAATGCAAATATGAATACGGGTGGTAAAATAGCGATTGAGAAAATACCCCAGAATCCCTTCTTAAACACACCGGAAACCTTCTTTCCGTATAGGATTAGCCCACTGCTCAAACCTTCCTGAAGTACCTCAGTACCTTCAGACACAGACGGTTTCTCGGAGACAGGTTCTTCCGGTTTGGGTTCTTCTTTCGTTGAAGTTGTTTCAGTAGCTGTTACAAAAGAAACATCAGTCTCCGATAATTCTTCTGTCCCCACTTTCTGAGCAGTATCTTCAGAATCCTTTGCCTTTTTTTTCCTTTTCCAAAGCGCCATAGTGAAGTTGATTAACCTCTAAAATTAAGTATCCTCACATAAACTTGCGATGGCCTGAGCGGCAATGGCCTCACCATGACCAATGGCATCTACACCTTCCATCGTTGTGGCTTTAATGTTGACCCTGCTTGCATCCACACCGAGCCATTCTGCAATATTTTTCTTCATTTCCATTTTTTTAGAACCGATCCTGGGTTTTTCGGCAAGGATCATCACATCTACATTATTGACTTTGAAGCGTCTTTCTTTCACAAGATCAACGACCTTTAAAAGGAGGGTCTTACTGGGGACGCCTTTCCACCTCTGGTCGGTATCAGGAAAATGTTCTCCAATATCACCAAGGGCTGCCGCTCCCAGTATTGCATCGCATACGGCATGGAGCACTACGTCGGCGTCAGAATGGCCGTGCAGTCCCAAAGGATAATCGAATTCAACCCCTCCCAGCACAAGTTTGCGGCCTTCGACAAGTCTATGAATGTCGTACCCAATCCCAAAGAGCATATCGCCTTATTTTTTACCAGCAGTTCCTTGTTCCAATACTGATAGTCTGGCTTGCGCCTTCTTGCGTGACTTTGCATCAGGACTGTACAGGGCGGCCTGTTGGTAAATTGCCTTTGCCCTTTCATGGTCAGCAAGCATTTTGTCGTACGTTTCGGCAGCGCTCAACAATGCAGGTTGCTTAATATAGGGATTTAATTGATAGCTTTTTATATAATATTTCGCTGCGCTTTCGTAGTCATGGAAGTAGCTGCCGGCATAAATTTCTGCAATTTCGAATGCTGCATCACCGACTTTATCGCTGTCAGGATATGTAGCCATAAGCTTTTCCAGGCGCTTAATGGCTGTAACACGGTTCTCTTTACTGAAAGACTTTTTGTACATCATGGCGTCGTTAAATAAGGTGTTGGCGTCTTCGATATCCCGTAATATCACTCCGGTCCGCACATTTCCCAGTCCTTCGTCGGTATACAGCGGTTGCGGCACTTTATCCAGGGCGTCAAGTTCCCTGCGTGTCTTCTGGAGTCGGAGTTGGTTCCCTGTCTCCTGGTAATACTGTCTTAATTCATCAAGTGTCTCACGGTAGTTTTTCCTTGAGACGGTTACGGCATGAATCAACTGCTCTTCTTTGGTCTTTAATTCATCGACAGACAATTTCGCCTTGCATACTACACAATATTTTTCGCTTTCGTCAATCAGGTCAAAACAATTCAGACAATAATTTGCTGCAAATGCTGTGTATGAAACAAACACCAAACAAACCGACACAAAAAACATTTTTACTATTTTCATGCTTTTCTCCTTAGCTTAAACCGCTTTTCCGCATGAGGCTCTTCACATTTTCCAGTAACGAGTTTACTTCCGATACCTGCCGCACCATTTCTTCCCTTTCCGTCCAGCGAAGGTCACGATATGATGAGATATTATTACTGATATCCTCGATTACGCGATCAATGGCCTTGTCAATCTCGAATTTCATAAACTCGACGAATCGTTCACATAATGCATCAGTCCGTTTCACGAATTCATTACGGAAACTCTTCCGCTTTTGCGGGAAGATGGCAAGCCCAATGAATGCCAGCGCCACGGAAATTCCTATAATAGCGGGAGGAGGCACAATAAACGAGAACATCATGGTAACACCCACCCCGATGCCAACCGCAAACGCCTCTGTTATCAAAAAGCTGATAAATCCGCCCTGCACTGAGCTGTTAAGCCTTTCCGATTCCCGTTCGATATCCAGTTCTCTGAACTCTTTGGAACGTGACTTTAAAGCAACCTCAATCTCATGCTTTCTGTCATCATAGTGGCGTTCCGCATGCCCATCAAGAATAGAACCAACCCTGCGGTCATATCCTACTTCTTTCTCGATGTGATCCCGCGCCAGATCCCATAACGAACGGTTGTTTCTTGCCACATAATCCACCACATCGTCGATAATTCTATCCATGTCGGTTTGTGGATTTAAAAGTCCGTATACTTCCCTTTTGAATCGCTCATCAATCTTTTCCCTCCCTATCTTGGAGAGGATTACAGCCTTCATCGTGACGTATGAATTCAGGAAATTATCTAATTTTTCTTTTAATCGCGAGAATACGAGCTTGATTTCATCTTTATATTTTAATGTATACTCACGCATGTCCTGCTTTTTATTCTTCAAACGCGTCTCAAAGCGCTCGATACTTTTGATGTCTGTATTGCACTTGCTGACCTTCTCATTGAGATTCTGCTGGAGTTCGGAGAACACGTTATGTAAATATTTTAAAGGGCTGACCAGTTTAAAATCGATCTTTGTATCGAGGTCCAGTTTATCAAATATAAAAGACTCGACCTCTGCGATTTTACTCTTTGCAAGGAGCGATTCGTTTGCTTCGGCCTTCCCCTTGTATGCATCCTTGGCAGATACCGACAGGATTTTTGGTTCGAAACCCAGCAATCGGTAACAATTCTTTTCCAAAAAGATTACAATCTCATTCAGCTCTTCGGGAGACTTCAAGTCTATCTTGTTTAAGATAAACAGCACCTTCCGACCCCACTTGCCCTTCAGGAATTGCAGGAATTGCCTTTCGCTCTCGGTAAATGGATGGTCTGCAGAGGTTATAAAGAGTACGAGTTCCGCCCTGTGGACAAAGCTTTCAGTGAGCGCTGCATGTTCTACAATAATCGAATTTGTGCCCGGAGTATCGACCAGGGTAACATCTTTCAATGTCTCCATGGGATACGTCGCCTGACACAGGTGATCTCCCACCTCCTTGACTTCGACCTTATCACCATACGTTAATAACGTAATTCGATTGGTCGTAGGGGTAGGACCTTGCTGCAGGATATGTTCGCCACACATGGCATTAATGAAACTGGACTTGCCTGAATTGTATTCACCGGCCACCAGCAAATAAAAGGGTTCTTCCAGCTGGGTGCGCATCTCCGCCACTTTTTTCTCCATATCAGAGGTGCCGATTCGCTCAAAAAACTTTTTTGAGTTATCGAGGAGATTTACGACCTCAGGATAAATATCCCTGTGTTTTGCCTTTGATGTTATATTTAACATGAACTTTCGATTTGAATCCTTTACCGGAAATCATAATAACTTCATTAATGTGGTTATTAACGCTGCTTGCCCGATTAACATACCTGCGATCCATTTCAAGATTTCAACTTTGATTTCTACTATCTTTTTTTCCAATTCTATTTTTAACTTTTCTATATCTATTTTTAGCTTTTCTATATCTGCTTTTGTTGAAACCGCCAATGCTTCTATATCGGATTTTGTCGAAATCCTTAACTTTTCAATGTCTGATTTTGATGAAATCTTTAATGCTTCTATATCTGATTTCGTTGATAGTTCTGTGTTAACTATTTCATTAAATATTTCAGCGATTTCATTGGCTGCTTCTTCCTGAATACCTTTGTTTTTTAGTCTTGAATAAATTTTTAAAGTATCAATCATGATAAATAATACTTATATTTTCGCAATTTATCTGTAATATTGAACAAGACTTAAAATTAAAGAAGAATGTTAACAGTTTTTAACAGACAAGTCAAATTTTCTTTTTTAAACGCTAAAGGCGATGGCCTCGATCTCCACGCCGACGTCCCTGGGCAGCCTTGCCGCCTGAACTGCTGCCCTGGCAGGGGGTTTGTCGGTGAAGAATTCTTTATAAACATCATTAATCGCCGTGTAATCATTCAGGTCTTTCATGAAGACAGTCGTCTTAACGACATTGTCTAAACATGAACCGGCTGCATCCAGGATATTTTTGAGATTTTCCAGCGCCTGTTTCGTTTGAAGCTTTATATCTCCCCTTAAAATTTCTCCGGTTGCGGGTATTATGGGGATTTGTCCTGATACGAACACAAGGTTGCCCGCCTTGATTGCCTGAGAATACGGCCCAATCGCAGCAGGGGCATTATTCGTTGAAATGACTGATTTTTCCATCCTGACCTCCCATTCAAAAAATTATTTGTAGCATATATTTTGCACCATAATAACAAAATCACCTATAAACTTTCAACCTTTGTTCAAATTGATTTCTCAATGCTTTTTCATTGATTGTCCTCGCCTTTTTTGCTTCAATCTCTTCTGTAAATAAGGAGAAACGGCTTATGCGTAATATACGGCTTCTGATAGAATATGACGGTACAAATTATGCCGGCTGGCAATGGCAGAAGAACGATAAAACCGTCCAGGAAACCCTCGCAAAAGCTGTAGGGCAGGTCGTTCAGGAGGCGGTTAAGATTTATGGCGCCGGTCGTACCGATGCGGGCGTCCATGCCCTCGGTCAGGTTGCCAATTTCCATACTCATTCGAATATTCCATCCGAGCGTTTACTTCTTGCGATAAATTTTTATCTCCCTCACGATATCACGATAAAAGATGCCGCAGACGTGCCAGAATCTTTTCATGCCCAGTATTGCGCCGTGTCCAAGGTTTACCAATATACCCTCTTCAATGACTGGGTAAGAACCTCTCTCAACCGCAATTTTTGTTATGTGTGCGGGTTTCAACTGAATGTGAATAAAATGCTCGATGCCGTTCAATACCTCATAGGGACTCACGATTTTACCTCCTTTACCACGAGGGCGCTTCAGGAAAAGAACCGGATACGCACCGTAAAAAGGCTGGAGATTAAGAAAGAAGGAACGTATATCTATTTTATCGTTGAAGCAGATGGATTTTTGTACAATATGGTGAGAAGTATTGTAGGGACACTGATAGAGGTGGGAAGAGGGAAAATAGCAGTGGAAAATGTGAAGGATATCTTGGGCGCAAAGAATAGGAACCTGGCTGGTCCTACCGCACCTGCCAAAGGACTCTGTCTCGTGGAAGTAAAATACGAATAGAGACCGTGATCACAGGATCCTCTTTAAAGTAAGCCTTTGGCAACATTTTCAATGTAGCGCGAACTTCAGTTCGCTTACATAGCTATGCGAACTAAAGTTCGCGCTACACTTGCAACTTTAAACTTCCTGAACATTAAATCAGTTTTGGCTTTTCCCAAGAAAGGAGAAGAAAAGAATATGTCGGAAAAAATGAAATTCCGGTTTAGGTTTTTCACATCTGCAATTCTGGCGGTATTGTTTTTCAGTGTTTAATTCATTGACACAACTTTTAAAAACCGTTATATTCATAAAAAAATAAATGAGTATTTATTTTTTATTTATGAAAGGTTTTTCTATGATTTCAATTGAAGATTTTTTGAAGGTAGACCTGCGGGTAGCAGAGGTAAAGCATGCCGAACCCCATCCCAATGCGGACAAATTGCTCATATTGAAGATTGATGCGGGAGACGGTTTGGAAAACAGACAGATTGTTGCAGGGATTAGAAATTATTATAAACCAGAAGACCTGATTGGGAAAAAGATTGTTATTGTAAACAACCTGGCGCCGGCAACCCTCCGCGGTGTTGAAAGCCAGGGGATGCTGCTGGCAGCAAAGGATGGAGATCAATTAACAATCATAACAACGGAAAAAGATATAAAACCAGGTTCCAAAATACAATAGTAAATAGTTCTGTTTTATTTAAAGTGCAGAAAATGGCGATTTAACCATGCTGCAGGAGTTATACATAACCAATTTTGTATTGATTGATAAGGTCACGATAAAGCTCTGTGAACGGTTGAATGTATTTAGCGGGGCAACGGGCGTAGGGAAATCGCTGGTAATCGGCGCGCTCAACTTCATCCTCGGTGGACGCATGACCTCTGATGTTGTGCGGAGCGGCAAAGAGGAGGCCACCGTAATTGGTAAATTTTATGTCAGGGACAAGCGCCTTCTCAGGCAAATTATAAAGGTATCTGATAACCAGGCGATTGAGGATGAGCTGCTAATCCAACGGAGCATAGACACCAGTGGACGGAGCAGATGCCGCATAAATGACGTCCCTATAACGGTGACCATGCTCAAAGAAATCGGGGAAATGCTGGTTAATATTCACGGTCAACACGAGCACGAGGCATTATTGCACGGAATCAATCAACTGTATATCCTCGATGATTTTGGCGGAATTTCTCCATTACGGGAAGGTTTTTCCGAGACTTTCAGGCAGGTTACAGAAAAAACCAGATTACGGGACGAACTGAAAAACAATCAAAATGAGCGAAGACAAAAGATAGATTTGTATGCCTTCCAGACCGATGAGATTGACAAGGCACAACTCAAAGTGGGCGAGGCAGAAGAACTCGAAAAAGAAAGGAATATCTTAAGTAACGCAGAAAAGATATACGGTACCGTCACCTCTTGTTATGCGCAACTCTACGAATCTTCCGAGTCCGTTGTTGAAAGATTAAAGTCCGTTGTAAAAGAAATGCAATCGGTTGCGAAACTCGACAAAGCCTTACAAAAGATATTTGACGTCTGCAGCCAATCGCATTATCAAATAGAGGATGCAGCCTTTTCCCTGGGAAAATATAGAGACGGATTCAATTATGACCCTCAGAGGCTGGAATACATTGAAGAGCGTTTAAACGCGATTCGAAAGTTGAAGGCAAAATACGGAAACACGGTAGAGGAAATTTTGGCGTTTCGTAACGAAGCAGCATTAAAACTGAAGCAGCTTACGGGTGAAGGAGCAACGATTGAGCAGGTGGATGAAGAATTACAGGCATTGGTAGAGGTGTTGAATCAAAAGGGTAACGAATTAACCCGGAAACGCCTTTCAACAGCTGAAAAGCTGTCTCCATTGATAAATGAAGAGCTTCACGACCTGGGCATTCCTCACGGGCGGTTTTGCGCTCAAATCACGTCACCCTTCTTGAATAAGAATGGAAATCCCGATATGTCAGGCGCCAATAGTTACGGGTTTGATCAGATTGATTTTCTGATCTCACCTAATCCGGGCGAGGATTTAAAACCGTTGAAGAAAATTGCCTCTGGCGGTGAAATATCGCGAGTCATGCTTGCCTTAAAACACCAACTGGCAAAAGTAGACAAAACGCCGCTACTGGTTTTTGACGAGATCGACGCCAATATCGGCGGCAGGATGGGAGAGGTAATTGGTGAAAAGTTGAGCAGTATAGCAAGGTCGCATCAGGTAATCTGCATTACCCATCTTCCTCAAATAGCAAGTTATGCCGATGAACAGTGGAAGGTCAGCAAGCAGATAAAAAACGGCAAGACTTTTTCTACCATTGAAAATCTTACCGGCGATGCCCGTCTTGAAGAGATTGCCGATATGATCAGGGGCAGTGAAAAAACGGATATTACTCGCAAACAGGCTCAGGAGATGCTGCGGGATGCAAAAAGAAAGGTGAAAAGCAAGGGTTAATGTTAGAACGTTTGCAAAAAATACTGGCAGAGGCAGGGGTCGGTTCACGCCGGGAGTGTGAAAGAATCATTGCCGCCGGAAGGGTGACTGTTGACGGGAAGCGGGTCACAACCCTGGGGACGACTGTCGATGCCGATAAATCCAGGATTTGCTGTGATGACCTGCCGATAAAGAAGCAGCGTACGATTTATTATTTACTCAATAAGCCGAAGGGTTTTGTATGCACAAATCGTGATGAGCTGGGCCGGCTACAGGCAATTGACATTATAGAAAATGTGACCCAGAGGATATACACCATCGGACGGCTGGATAAAGAAAGTGAAGGGCTGATCATTTTAACCAACGACGGCGACCTGGCAAACAAATTATCTCATCCGAAGTACGAGGTTAGCAAAACGTATTTTGTGGAGGTCGATGGATACCTGACGGATACGGCAGTTAAGTCGTTGGAATCGGGTGTCTGGCTTTCCTTTGGCAAGACACAGCCGGTAAAGGTTCAGCATGTGCGGAAAGGCAAGCAGCGGAGCAGGTTTGAGATGGTGTTAAAAGAAGGCAGAAATAGGGAGATCCGCCGTATGCTCAATGAATGCAACTATAAGGTGCGCATCCTGCGGCGGATAAAAATCGGTAATTTATACGATCCGACATTGAAAATCGGCAGGTACCGGAAATTGACGGATGCCGAAGTAAAACGGCTTTATGCGCTCGCCGAAAGAAGTAATACAAAGGATATGAAGGAATAGCTCTACAAATACAATTGAGGAAGATATGACACAGCTACAACAGGCCAGGCAAAATATCATTACACAAGAAATGAAACAGGTTGCAAAGGATGAAGACCTTGACCCTGAATTAATCAGGATGCGCATTGCCGAGGGCAAGATCGTCATCCCTGCCAACCGCAAACGCAAGGCCGCAAAGGTCTGTGGTATTGGCGCGGGGCTCAAAACCAAGGTCAATGCAAACATAGGGACTTCTGCCGATTATCCCGACGTTGAAAATGAGATGGAAAAGTTGCGGGCATCGGAAGAAGCAGGCGCTGATGCGGTAATGGACCTTAGTACCGGCGGCGATTTACGGGCGATACGCAAAAGGGTTATTGAAGCGTCTTCTATTGCCGTGGGGAGTGTGCCCATTTATGAGGCAGCCGTCAAGGCTGTTCAGCGTAAACAGGCAATTGTTGATATGACCGCTACGGACATGCTTGAAGCAATAAGGCTGCACTGCGAGGACGGCGTGGATTTTATTACCGTGCATTGCGGCGCCACAAAGGGCGTACTCAAGCATTTAAAGGAAAGCAATCGCATTTGCGGCGTAGTGAGCCGGGGTGGAACGTTTCTGGTAGAATGGATGATCCACTCTGGCAAAGAGAATCCACTGTATGAGAAATATGATGAGATACTGGCGATTGCAAAAGAATATGATGTGACCATTAGTCTTGGAGATGCCATGCGGCCCGGCGCCCTGGCAGATGCATTCGATCGTGCACAGGTTTATGAGTTAAATGTGCTTGCAGAACTTGCCCAAAGAGCGTTGGATGCCGGTGTGCAGGTTATTGTGGAAGGACCGGGTCATGTGCCTTTGAATCAGGTAGCTGCGCAGGTACAATTACAAAAGGAACTCTGCAAGGGAGTGCCTTTTTATGTGCTTGGGCCGATTGTCACGGACATTGCCCCCGGATATGACCATATTACCTCTGCGATAGGAGGGGCTATCGCTGCCGCTGCAGGCGCCGACTTCTTATGCTACGTAACACCAACGGAACATTTGAGTCTGCCGGGTCCGGCTGATGTAAGAAGCGGTGTAATGGCGGCACGAATTGCCGCCCATGCGGCTGATCTTGTCAAGGGTGTTAAATCGGCCTGGGAATGGGACAAGCGGATGTCGCAATTCAGACGAAAGAGGGACTGGGAAGGGCAATTCAACACGTGTATTGACCCGCAGGTGGCAAGAAACATTCGTGAGAAGGGACGACCTCAGAATAGCGAGGTCTGCTCCATGTGTGCTGAATATTGTGTATTCAAGCTCAGCGACAAGGCGTAGACAATTTTGGATTTGGGAATTACGATTTACAATTTGCCGATAGAAAATCGTAAATCTAAAATCGTAATTCGTAAATGATTTAATTATGATCTTATTCATAAAACATATTGATATAGAAGGTCCGGGCACCATTGCAGACTTTCTGGATGATAACAAGTTACTATACACCGTTATTGACGTTTCTTCCGGCGACAAATTGCCTAAACTGAAAAAGGATTTTCAGGCGATTGTTTGTCTCGGCGGTCCCATGAATGTGTATGAAGAGGGGAAATACCCGTTTCTGAGAGAGGAAGACACTTTTCTTTACAGAGTGGTTGAAGAGGAAGTGCCGTTTCTTGGAATTTGTCTTGGCGCGCAACTGATTGCAAAGGCAACGGGGGCCAGGGTCACGAAAAATCCCGTGAAAGAGATTGGGTGGTACAAGATAGTCCTCAACGATCATGGATTCAAAGACGATTTGTTTAAAGGCCTTCCGGAAATTTTTACCGTATTTCAATGGCACGGAGATACCTTCAGCATTCCCCAGGGAGGGAAAAGATTGGCATTCTCAGAACTCTGTCAAAATCAGGCGTTAAAGTACGGCAGGAATATTTACGGTATCCAGTTTCACGTAGAAGTAACAAGGGTTATGATTGCCCAATGGGCCGACGCCTATAAAGGAGAATTAGAATCTCTCAAGGGCATCGTCTCTGATAAACAAAAGATGCTGAAAGACTATGATAAATTGTCAAAGGTTTATATGAAACAGGCGGAGCAATTTTATGTAAACTTCTTTACCATCGCAGGTTTATTGAAAAAAAGGACATTTTCCTTTCCACAGTAATGCCAGGAGTGAGTTTGGCTAAATAAAGGTTTGTCCCTATGTATGACTTGCGGATAGACCAGAATGAAGAATGGGTTCACAGGGCTTGTATCATGTCTTTGAATTGTCTGCCACGCTCTTCATAATTAAGAAACATGTCGTAACTGGCGCAGGCAGGTGAAAGCAATACAACATCTCCCGCCTTTGCCAGGGAATTCGCCTGTCTAAATGCCTCCTCGAAGGTTTTTAACATGAATATCGAAGGGGTTTCGGTAGAACCCTTTTTCTCCAGGATGAGTTCTTTTATTTTCCCTGCCGTCTTTCCGATAAGAATGACAGCCCTGGTGTGTTGTGCGCATTTTCCGGCAAATTCACTAAAATTGCTCCCCTTGTCATATCCGCCGGCAATGAGTATAACTTGAGCTTGAAAGGCTGTAACGGCAGCGATGGACGATTCAGGCGTGGTTGCCTTGGAATCATTGTAATATCGCACGCCGTTTACTTCCCGAACAAATTCAAGCCGGTGCGCTAGCCCGGAAAAGGTTGTTATTGCCTTCTCGATATGTTGTTCCCTTGCGCCTCCCAGATAAGCGGCACAGGAGGCAGCAAGGACGTTTTGGAGATTATGAATGCCTGGTATCTTTATCCTGGACACACACGGTATTGTTGTATTCTGGCCGTCTACGGCTATTACGATGTTATTGCGTTTTATAAATACGCCGTTTGGCAGTGTATGGTTTGCACTGTACCACAAAACACGGCCTTTGCAGTCCTTTTCCCACCGCCTTAATTCCGGATCATCATAGTTGAGAATTGCATAATCCCCGGAACCCTGGTGTAAGATAATGGTTTTTTTCGCCTGAATATATTCATCCATATCGGCGTGTCTGTCGAGGTGGTTGGGCGATATGTTGGTTACGATACTGATGTGAGGACTTTTTCCCGTTTTGTTGAGTTCTTCGAGTTGGAAACTGGAGAGTTCGAGCGCCACAATATCCGCAGGTTTCATTTCCTCAAGGTCTCTTAAGAGCGATTTCCCAATATTCCCTCCTATCCACGTCTTTCGCTTAGTTTCCTCTAATATCTTGCCCGTAAGGGTGGTGGTGGTTGATTTCCCATTGCTGCCGGTTATACCGATAATTGGGGCAGGACACAATTTGAAAAAGATATTCATTTCAGTATCGATCCGTACATGGTTATTTTGCGCTATTTGTATAAATTTTGAGTTTTTTGGTACGGCAGGATTAACGACAACCACGTCTGCGTTTATAAAATCTTCTTCAAAATGCCCTCCAAGTTTGTATGAAATAGGAAGTCCTTCAAGCTGTTTTATGGAAGAGGAGAGTTCCGCTGCGTTTCTCAGGTCGGTTACGGTGACGCAAGCGCCTTGTTTTGCAAAAAATTGGGCAACACCGACACCGCCGCCGAACAGACCCAATCCCATCACCGTTATCTTTTTATTTTTGAATTCATATTGCATGGTATGAATTTTATCAGTATTTTCAAGGCTTTCAATGAAATAAATCGTAACTCGTAAATTATCACTTTTAAATCAGTTTGTGCCTGTCATATTGACACATTGTTAAAGAGAATTCAAATAGAGACACTGTCATAATGACATATACAACTTTTGAAGATTTTTCAATATTTTCCATTTGCCGGATAGGTATGTTTTATTTAATTGCAATGTAATGACTTAGCTCAATGAAAAAATGATACAGCAACGTATTTTAATTATTGATTTGTCGGCATCCAGTTTGCTAAAATCTCTACTAAGTTTTTATTAGAGGATTGAAAAATATTGGAGGGTACGTAGATATGTCGGTAAAAAAAATTATATTTGACCATGATGCGCTGGAAACTGTTAAGTTCGGGGTAAAGCAACTTGCGGACGCTGTAAAGATAACGTTAGGACCGCGCGGACGCAATGTCGTTATTCAAAAGAGCTTCGGTTCGCCGACCATCACGAAAGATGGGGTGACCGTTGCGAAGGAAATCGAACTTTCAGACCATATGCAAAATATCGGCGCGCAAATGGTAAAGGCCGTTGCATCGAAAACCAGTGACGTTGCGGGTGACGGGACTACCACCGCTACGGTGCTTGCGGAGGCGATATTCGTAGAAGGGTTGAAAAACGTTACGGCCGGCGCTAATGCGATGGCGCTCAAACGTGGTATTGATAAGGCAGTTGAAACGGTGGTGAAAAAGTTAAAGGAAATGTCTATCCCTGTCAAAGGACGAAAGGAAATTGAGCAGGTCGCTACCGTTGCCTCGAATTATGATAGTGAGATCGGAAAGATCATTGCCGACGCCATGGAAAAAGTCGGAAAGGACGGAGTCATAACCGTAGAAGAGGGCAAAAGCCTGCAGACCGATGCGAAATGGATTGAAGGTTTGCAATTTGATAAAGGCTATCTATCGCCATATTTTATTACGAACCCGAACTCGATGCAATGCGTGCTGGAAGACGCCTATATCCTGATTCATGAGAAAAAAATAACGACAGCCAAGGTGTTGATTCCGGTGCTGGAAAAGGTTTCTCAGACAGGGAAACCCCTGTTGATCATTGCCGAAGAAATAGAAGGAGAGGCGCTGACACTTCTGGTTGTGAATAAACTCAGAGGGGCTTTAAAATGCGCTGCTGTGAAGGCCCCTGGATTTGGCGATAAGCGTAAGGCCATGTTGGAAGATATTGCAATCCTCACCGGCGGTCAGGCGGTTTTTGAAGACCTTGGCATCAATATGGAATCTATCCAGCTTAAGGACCTGGGACGTGCGAAGAAGATCGAGATTGACAAGGAAAATACGATCATCATTGAAGGGGCGGGCGACGGTAAAAAGATTAAAGGACGCATCGAACAGATCAAAAAGGAAATTTCGATAACCACATCGGACTATGATCGTGAAAAGCTTCAGGAAAGGCTGGCGAAGATGGCCGGCGGGGTGGCGCAGGTGAATGTGGGCGCCGCTACGGAAAGCGAGATGAAGGAGAAGAAGGCGCGCGTGGAAGACGCTCTTCATGCTACCCGTGCTGCGGTTGAAGAGGGAATTCTTCCCGGAGGCGGCGTGTCGCTTTTACGATCGCTTTCGGCTCTGGATTCATTAAAACTTGCCGGGGATGAGGCCGTGGGTGTCGACATCGTTCGAAGGGCATTAAGGGCGCCTTTAAGGCAGATAGCCACAAATGCAGGCGTAAGTGCGGCCATCGTTGTCCAGAAAGTAGAAACTGCCAAAGGAAACGAAGGCTACGATGCCAGCGCTGATAGATATTGCGACATGGTTGCCGAAGGCATCATTGATCCAACGAAGGTGGTCAGAACGGCATTACAGAATGCCGCCAGCATATCTACCTTACTCCTTACAACAGACGCCATTGTCGGCAAGATACCGGAAAAGAAGAAGATGCCGCCTATGCCGCCAGGTGGTGGTGGGTATGGTGGGTACGGAGACATGTATTAATAATTTCCGTTATAGAACCCGGAGCATGAGCCGGGCGAGTAACTGTTGAATACAATAGCGTTCAGACTTATAAAACCCCGCTTTCCAGGCGGGGTTTTTTATTATAAACCCTTGCGCTTGCAAAAAAAAATTGCTATAGTAATTTTCGTCCCGGAGTCCAAACGGAGGTATAGACGTCTCAGATGACAACAAATTACAACAGTATTAATTATAAAACCGATGCAAGACAGAATAAGATAGAAAGTCTCTTTAAAGAGCTTTTTACCTTTAATAAAAATATATCTATCAACTCATCAAACCCGTGGCAGCCTCCAACGGACGTCTATGAAACTCCGGATGAAATCGTCGTGAAGATGTCCATATCCGGTACAAAGTCAGAGGATATTCAAGTCGCTTTCTCAGACGAAATTCTCACCATCAGTGGATATAGAAACGACACTTCGCCCCACGAAAAGACCTGTTTTTATCAGGTGGAAATTCGTTATGGATACTTTGAAAGGAGTGTCTTTATTCCCAAACCTATTAATAAGGACACTATTCAAGCCGCTTATAAAGACGGGTTTCTCGTTGTTGTCTTGCCCAAGGCGGAACAGCATCCAACAAAAACGTTTTCGATAAAGATTGATATTCAGCAATAGGTTCTTTAGAAACGGTGCGGGTTTATATGACGGAAAACGATAGCAAAAACACATCGGAAGCGAAAGTACCGACAAGCCTGGATGCTCATATAGAAGAAGCAGGAAAAGCAGATAGGATAAAAATACCCAATGAAATGCCTGTCCTTCCCGTCCGGGATACCGTAGTTTTCCCCAGCATGGTGGCGGCATTGAGTGTTTCTACGGAAAGAGACCTCAAACTCTTGAATCACGTCCTGGCCGGCAACCGGTTCCTGGCGCTCGTGGCTCAAAAAGATAAAGAAGCAAAGATTGTAAAACAATCTGATTTATACAACTATGCTACAGCCGCTGTAGTGCTCCAGATGCTTCGTATGCCGGATAATTCTGCAAAGATGCTGGTGCAGGGTATCCGGAGGATAAGGATCGATGAATATACACAAACCGACCCTTATTTTAAGGCAAAGGCGACCGCCCTCGAAGATACCATTCAGAATGATATGGAGACGGAGGCGCTGGCCAGAAATGCTGCGGATCAGTTTATTCGCATGATCTCCCTGGCTCCGTCCTTGCCGGAAGAATTAAAAATAGCAATTGTCAACATTGACAGCCCCAGCCGTTTGGCCGATATGATCGCATCCCACCTGAACGTTAGTATAGCGGAGAAACAACAGGTGCTTGAAGCCATCGATGTAAAAGCCCGGTTACAAAAGGTCACGGCCTTGATTACCGGCGAAATGGAAGTCCTGGAAATGGCCACAAAGATACAATCGCAGGTAAAAAGCGAGATGGAAAAGGGGCAAAAGGATTATTACCTGAGACAGCAGCTCAAGGCAATCCAGGAAGAATTGGGAGAGGGAGACGAGCGGACACTCGAAGTCAAGGAACTGACCAAAAAGATCGAAGAGGCTAAATTGCCACCCGAAGCGAAAAAAGAGGCGGAGCGGGAATTAAACCGGCTCTCCAAAATGCCCACAGCTTCCGCTGAATATACTGTTTCCCGGACATACCTCGACCTGATGGTCGCCCTGCCGTGGTCGATTAGCACAACAGACAATCTTGATATTCTGGCAGCCCGTAAGGTGCTGGACGAAGACCATTATGACCTGGAAAAGGTCAAAGAGAGGATACTGGAATACCTTGCAGTGCGAAAATTAAAGCAGGATATGAAGGGGCCGATTTTATGTTTCGTTGGCCCGCCAGGCACTGGAAAGACGTCCATAGGAATGTCCATTGCCCGCGCCATTGGCAGGAAGTTTTTTCGCATGTCGCTTGGCGGTGTCCGGGACGAGGCGGAAATTCGGGGTCATCGCCGTACGTACATTGGCGCACTGCCCGGACGCATTATCCAGGGTCTGAGAAAGGTAGGCTCAAACAACCCGGTATTCATGCTGGACGAGATTGATAAGCTGGGCGCTGATTTTCGGGGTGACCCTTCAGCAGCATTGCTTGAAGTCCTGGATCCGGAACAAAACCATGCGTTTTCAGACCATTACCTGGACGTTCCGTTCGACCTTACCAATGTGATGTTTATTACTACTGCAAATATCCTGGATCCTATTCCTCCGGCGCTCAAGGACAGGATGGAAGTGCTGGAACTCCCCGGATACACGGCGGAGGAAAAGGTATTTATCGCAAAACAGTTTACCATACCGAAACAATTCAAGGAACATGGACTCACGAAAGAACAAATCACAATCGAGGATGACGCTGTCAGGGCAATCATCAGTGATTACACTCGCGAGGCGGGCATCCGTAATCTCGAACGGGAAATCGCCCACATTTGCCGGAAGGCCGCTAAAGAAATTGCCTCAGGCGAAAAAAAATCTGTAACCGTAACAGCCGGGCAACTGCACAATTTGCTGGGGCCTGTCAAATTCTTCTCGGAAGTCGCGGAACGGACATCCGAAGCCGGCGTTGCCACGGGTCTTGCCTGGACACAGGCCGGTGGAGACATCCTCTTTATTGAGGCTACCTCAATGCCGGGCACGGGGAAGCTCATGTTGACAGGCCAGTTGGGTGACGTCATGAAAGAATCGGCCCAGGCGGCAATGAGCTATATTCGTGCCAAAGTAAAGAAACTGGGAATTACTTTCAAGGATTTTAATAAGTACGATTTCCACATCCACATCCCCGCCGGCGCTATTCCCAAGGACGGCCCCTCGGCTGGCGTAACGATGGCCATGGCGCTAATCTCACTGTTGAAGGAAATACCGGTTCTTTCTCATGTGGCAATGACGGGCGAAATCACGTTGCGCGGGCGTGTTCTTCCTGTCGGCGGCATCAAAGAGAAGGTCCTTGCGGCCAAACGGGCTGGAATTACTACCGTTATTTTACCAAAACGAAACGAAAAAGACCTGGTCGAAGTGCCTGAAAATGCCAAGAAGGAGATGAACTTTATATTTGTAGAAAAGGTTGATGAGATGCTGCCGGTCGTTTTCGGAATAGAAGAACCGGAGAAGAAAAAGAAAAAGATTTTTAGTAAGACCTAGGTTGTCTCGCTACACCCGGAAAGACACAGAATATCACTGGAACCCCCCGATAATCTTTGCTCATCCCGACTGATGACACAAATAACCGAAGACACCTTTGAACAGGCGCTGCACATCTTTAGAGAAGCACAGGAAATCGACCTTCACGGTGTGACCTTCATAGACCCTTACGGCATGGTCGGTTTGCTTGAGATTGGAGAGATTCTTAAATCAAATGGTGTTCGGAAAACCATGTATCTTCCTGAATCGGAAGAAGTCCTCAAATACCTCGAAAGGATGGATTTCTTCAGGTTTGCCGGTGGATACTTCAACTTAAAACCTGCCCAACCTCAAATATCGGAAAAATATTTACGAAATCAAAGTTCGGATGTCTTGCTTGAAATAACACCCATAGAAAAGTCAGATGATATTCATTTCATTGTCGGAAAGGTCAAAGGCCGCGCCCACGCAATTCTTGCAAAACATCTCCATTATGACGAAAGGGCAATCAATGGGTTTATTGTGGCGCTTTCTGAGGTATGTCAGAACATCATCGAGCACAGCGAGACGAAAGGATTTGTAGGCATCCAGAAATATCATTTTCACACAATGAATAAAAATGTGGTAAAAATTGCCGTTATGGATATTGGGATAGGTTTTCGGACGTCTCTTTCTGAGAGATTTTCATTAAAAAATGACCTTGAGGCCATTGAAAAGGCGCTGCTTCATGGTGCATCGAGGTATGCTGAGAAAGGGCGGGGGCATGGTTTGGCAGCCGTACGGCGTTTTGTTAGCCAGTGGAACGGCAAACTCTCCATCCGCTCAGGAACAGCAAAACTCTCGATAATTCCCCAATGGGCATGGGGAAAAGAGAGAGAACTCAGTCTTGCATACTTTCCAGGCGCGCAAATTAATATCCTCCTGCCCGAAATATAATTCGCAATTGATATAGGACTCGGGAGTATTGATGTATGAGAAGTTGAAATTCGGTATTCTTTGTGGTATTCTATTCGGTATTCCTAATTCAAAATAGTATTATGAGGGGTCTTTAAAATGTCAGTCACAAAACTTGGAATAAGTATTCCAGAGGAGATTCTTGAGGAAGTAGACAAGATTTCGCAAGGATTAAAAAAGAACAGAAGTGAAGTTATTAGAGAAGCGATTACAAAGATGATCAATGATTACAAGAAGCAACAGGTTGTTGAAAAGGCGGGAAAAATTTATAGAGAGATTGCAGAAGACGACAAACGTCTTGCGGAAGATTTTTTGAGTATCTGCGAAAAGCCCGGTGCAAAATATAAAGCCGGTATTAAGACAAAGAGAAAATGAAGCAACCCAAAAGGGGTGAGATATATTTTTTCGATTTCAGTTCTTCAAAAGGAAGGGAGATAAAAGGTTCGCATCCTGCCTTAATCATTCAGAATGACGTCGGCAATAAAGGAAGTAGTCTCACAATCGTTGCCGCTATAACAAGTAATCTTAAAGTGGCCGAACTCCCGATTGGTGTAATAATAACACCGGAAGAAAGCGGCCTTCCTCAGAAGTCTGTTATCCACCTCGGACAAGTATATACCATTGATAAAGAAAGGCTTGAAAATCTCATCGGAATGCTTTCAAAGGATAAAATGTTGGAAATAGATAAGGCTATAGAGATAAGCCTGGGGTTGAGAGAGTTTTGGGAGTAAAATATTGGCATTGTAGGGTGTTCCAATCAATCAATCAATGTAACGGCAAACTCTCCATCCGTTCAGGGACTGCAAAACTCTCGATAATTCCCCAATGGGCGTGGGGAAAAGAAAAAGAACTCAGTCGCGCGCATTTCCCCGGCACTCAAGTTAACATCCTCCTGCCTGAAATTTAATTTTTTGTTTGACAAAGATTTTTTTATAAGTACAATTCAATTGAATCTATTGAATACATTTATTGTTTCCAACAATAAATATTCCAAAATCCCCCTTAAGAAAGGGGGCTAGGGTGTGTATAATTTTATATCTCCAAAAAATTACGATAAGGGAGGATTTTCAGTATGGAAGAAGATATTGAAAAAGAAGCATTAAGAAAGCATTTTAACGAAACAGTAGAGAAATTTGAAAAATACTATAACGACCCCGATCAGCACCACAAGATATTCACAGAACTTGGGTTTACCTATGTTGATGACGGCTGTGACGGCTTTTGCCCTCAATGTAAGCAAAAACAGACTTGTGATCTCTATGATGAATTTAAGGATGAGTGGGAAGCCCTTTATCGTAACAATTGAAGAATATTTTCTTCCACCCATCAGGCGGTAAAATATCTCCCAGAGATTTCAATAGATAAAAGCAACATAAGGAATGTATTTAAATAGCAATACTGCCTTCTGCCTGGCATTTCGGGTGCTGACAATGTGGAGACTCAATTTCAAAAGGATCTTTAAGGAGGTGATGCTTATGGTATGGGTTAATCCTTGTGGTATCTTTTCAATGTTAACTTGGATAATTGGGAAGATTTTTGCTTTAAATGGCTATTTCATTACAAGCATAGTATTTGAGGCGACCTCCAAAATGTCAGGCAGAAGGCGGTATGCTGTCCTAACCAAAGCATGATTATATAAATAGGCTTGAAACATTATGAACGCGAAAAGGAAAAAATCCTCAAAAACTAGTAAGTTTGAAATCAAAGAATCCACGACACAATATTGCACCACCAATAGAGTTAGTTCGTTTGAAAGTTTCTTGGACAATATAATACACGGAGATAACTTACTTACATTGCAATTAATTCCAGATAACAAAATAAATTTAATAATTACCTCTCCTCCTTATTTTAAGCAAAGGGACTATGGCAGTGGCATAGGGAATGAAAAAAGCGTTGAAGAGTATATAGAAAACCTTAAAAAAGTCTTTGCAGAATGCGTTCGTATTTTGAGAGACGATGGAAGTATCGTATTTAATCTGGGAGACAAATATTTAGAAGGAAATCTCCAGCTTATACCATATAGATTTACCTTGGAAGTAATGAAAACATTTCCAGTGAAACTTGTAAATAATGTAACTTGGGTAAAACTCAATCCCACACCACGTCAATACCAAAAGCGACTTGTAAGCAGCACAGAACCGTTTTTCCATTTTGTAAAGAATGATAATTATTATTACAGCTTAGCTAATTATTTAAATAACGGAACAAAAAATAAAAAGCCTAATGGAAACAACATTGGGAAAAAATACTATGAGTTAATAGAATACTCGAATCTTACATTAGAACAAAAAAAGTTGGCATTCAACGAATTAGATAATGTAATTCAAGAGGTAAAAGAAGGAAAGATAGAAAGTTTTAGAATGAAAATTAAAGGCATACATTCAGAACCATTTGGCGGGCAGGACGGCGGCAGGAAATATCAACTTTTGAAAAAAGGGTTTACCATTATAAAAATCAAAGGAGATCCAATCAAAAGGGACGTAATAGAGTGCGCAGTGGAGACAATAAAAGGCAGCAAACATCCTGCAATTTATCCAGTCTACATCATAAAAGAACTTATTAAACTTCTGTCAAAACCAGACGATATTGTTTTAGATCCTTTTATTGGAAGTGGAACTACCGCGGTAGCAGCTAAAGAACTTGGCAGAAAATATATAGGGATAGAGATAAACGAAGAATATTGCAAAAAAGCCAGGGAAAGAATTAAAAATACTCATAAGGAAAATCCATTGGGTCTAATTTATGAAAAATGAATATAAAAACAAATCACATGTAAAAATATTACAAGAAATATACAAGAAAGCGTTATGTATTGTAAATGAAGGAAGCCTTCTGCCATTAACCAGCAATTTGGACAAAAAGGAAGAAACTCACCTAAAAGCTATTTTTGATAATTTTGAAAGAGGGCGTGGTGTATTGACGGTTTTAATAACAAGCCTTGTCCACAAATTACACAATCCAGAGCAGGACATCAGACTTCATCAAGAAAACATGAAGGGGGGCTACTCAGGCAGAGGAATTGATACCAAATATATTACTCCCTTTATGAAGGAAGTGAGATTCCCATCTATGGCTGAAAGCGGGTGGCTTACACGGTCGTTAGAACAAAACAGACCTTATGACTTTAATTATCCAGGCAAAATAACTCCAAAAGAATTAAAATCTGCGTTTCTTTTCTTACTCGATCAGATTCAAACTCATAATAAAAATCCGGAAATATATTTATTGATTCTGTTCGCAAAGTTAATAGAACATCGTGAACAGGAAAATATTGATTTAGCTAAACCAACAAATCTTCCAATTTCCACAATCGTTAACTATCTGAGAATGCACTTTGAATCAAGCTATTCCTCACGTGGAGCATCAAGACTACCAACCTTAGCAATTTATGCCATATATCAATGCCTCTTAAAAGAGTTAAAGAGATTCGAGGGCAAAATCTTAATCCCTCTGGAAGAACATACATCCGCAGACAAAAGCTCCGGCAGGGTTGGTGATATAGAAGTTAGAGACAAGGAAAACAGGGTGTTTGAGGCGGTAGAGATAAAGCACGGCATTACGATAAACGCGCAATTAATAAGAGACGCCTATGAAAAGTTTAAATCGCACCCCATTCAAAGATATTATTTATTAACAACAGCAGAAGAAAACGTATCCGGTATTGAACTTGTTTCTAAAGAAATTGCAAGAATACTGAAAATTCACGGCTGCCAGGTAATCGTCAATGGTATATATCCTTCCTTAAAGTATTACTTAAGGATGTTAAATAACCCATATGAATTCATTGAAAACTACGTGGAGAATTTAAAAATTGATACCGCAATAAAATATGAACACAGGCTGAAATGGAATGAAATTGCCAGTAGCGAACAGTAGTATAAGTGGGAAATCTATAGTAAGAACATTTCATTTATAAATTTCCCGCTGTCCATCAGGCAATAAAATATCTCTTAGAGCTTCAGACGGATAAGAGTGATGTGAGGGATATATTGAAATAAAGTTAGGATTTTAAACCGACATAATAATATTTGTGGGATTATAAATATGGAACTATTTTCCCAAAGAAAAGGCTTAAAAGCTGTTAAAAAACTTATACAAATTGATAATATAGATGATGATTTACTTAATGGTTTATGGAATGCATTAACTATCTACTATTGGGGTAAGACGTCTGAATATGCTTTTAGTAAAGATTTGTATATTTTGTTTAAACGTTTGTGGCATTCATATTTCAAAAAACCGATAGATACCCTCTCCAGTAATTGGGAGATTAGTTATCAAGAAATAAGGGAATATTATTTTAATTGTTCATGGTTTGAAGTATATGATTTTATAGAATTTATTGCCAATAATTACCCAAATCAGTCAACAAACAAGATTTTTATTAATTTTTCCAATAATGTTTTAGAACGAGAATTATCAGCGTATCGTTTCATAGACGGAAAAATTACACAGATCACAGCAAAAGAAGAAATTGACGAAATAGAAGAAGCTTTAGAAGCAACAAAATCTTTGAAAACCGTTTTTCTTCATTTAAAAAGTGCTCTAAATTTATTTGCAGATCGAAAATTCCCTGATTATAGAAATTCAATTAAAGAATCCATAAGTGCTCTTGAGGCAATTTGCAATTTAATAGCAAAAGATACTAAGGCAACGTTGGGACAGGCTTTAAAGGAAATCGAGAAGAAAATGACATTACACCCTGCTCTGAGAAAAGCATTTGATAGCCTTTATGGCTATACGAGCAATGCAGAAGGAATACGCCATGCATTATTGGATGAACCAACCTTGGATTTTGAGGATGCAAAATTTATGTTGGTTTCTTGTTCTGGATTTATAAACTATCTTTTAGCAAAGTCATTAAAAGCTGGAATCAAGCTATGATTCGATTCCCAGAATATTAGGAATATTTTATGGTTAATACCGTAAAGGACGTCAGGGAAATTGTAAATAAATGGATAGATATCCACCTGCATGAATACAGCAACAAGATTTCGCAGGGACTTCCTGAAATAGACGACAGATATAATCTCTGGCGTGTATCACTCGTGGTAAAAAATGGAGCATCATCCTCGATAGGAGAGGTCAAGGTTTCCATGAACGGTGAGATAGCTGAACATACAGAGGTTGGTCTACTCGTAAAGCGTTTAAAGAAATTCATTGATCAAAAGGAAATTGTCAGAGAAAAAATAGCGGGTTTATTCTATCCAGCTCCTATTCCTAATAAAGTAATTCTTGGAGACGCAGCAATTGTACTTGATGAATTTCCACCCGATACTGCACAGCTTATTATTACATCCCCCCCTTATTTTAATGCAAAGCCTCAATATTCAGAATATATAGATTACCAGGAATACCTGGATTTTTTAAGAAAGGTATTTGTCAGATGTCACACCATTCTTTCGGAAGGGAGATTTTTTATTATCAATGTCTCTCCCGTGCTTATACGAAGGACATCACGAAGCAACTCGAGCAAAAGGATTCCTATCCCTTTTGATATACATCGAATTATGGATACAACGGGTTTTGAGTTTATTGACGATATTATATGGGTAAAACCAGAAGGAGCGGGATGGAATACGGGCAGAGGCCGAAGATTCGCAGCAGACAGGCAACCATTACAATATAAACCGGTCCCTGTTACAGAATACGTTTTAGTTTACAGGAAAAAAACTAATAAACTAATCGACTGGAATATAAGGAAGCACCATGATAAACGATTAGTTGAAGAATCAAAGATAAAAGGGCAATATGATATAACGAACGTCTGGCACATACCTCCAGGGCATCACAAGGATCACCCCGCCGTATTTCCCAACGAATTAATTAGGCGTTTAATTAAATATTACTCGTTTATCGATGACCTTGTATTGGATCCATTTGCAGGTTCTGGAACAATTGGAAGAGTATCTATCGAAATGGAGAGGCGTTTTCTTCTCATAGAAAACAATCCACGATTTTTTAAAGCAATGAAAAAAGAACTAATTTCCCTGTCTTCCAACCTTATACGTAATGTAAGAGTGGATTTTGATATAAATGAGGGTTTTAAAGGAGATTCAAATGGTGATTGATTTTGAAATTAATAAATATAGACAATGGCTACAGGAGAATATTACACTTTCAGACCCATTTTCCCCTGATTCTCTTAGAACAATTATCCTCTATCTTATTTTAGGTAAGAATTACAGACTTCTTACTGAGAGAAATACAAAAGAAAAGCTTTTTGCAACATACGTGTGGCTTTCAGAAATTTATGATAGGGCAAAGAAGGAATATGGAGAAAACTGGAAAGAAAAAATGCTTAAAGAGCTTATGATCGTTGAGGGGTCTTCCAAAGAAGAAAAAGATTTGATGTTTTGGCTTCTGGGTCTGACCAAAAAGACCGCTGATAACCTTGATATTTCAAGGGAAGATTTTCCAGATTTCTTGAATCAAACAATAATCTATTGCAAAGAACTTTTTTCCAGCCTTGATTATCAAGAAAAAGAAGATTATGTATGGCTTTTGATGATGGCAGGCTCAGCCACGTTGAATATAAGAGGTTCGCAAAAAGCAAAAATAGGCAAAGGCCTAGAGCGAACATTTTTGAGAGTAGCATTAACACTGCTTGGTCTCGAGCTTGGTGAAAATTTTTGGGTAAATATTGGGAGAGATTTAGAAGTTGAGAGAGAAGCCGATGCAGAAGTTCAAACAAAACGGGGCAGGATTAGGATTGATATTGGGCTTATAGCAAGAGGAAACCAGGAAGTTATAGAAGATAAGATTAATCGGGTAGGCCGACACGGTGTAGTAATTTTTGATAGATTAGGGGCTAGATCGACTGTTTATGAAACGGCCAGAAGAAACATGGTTAAATTAATCCAGATTCGACATAACCAGCCTCTTTTAGAGCTAAAACGTCATCTTACTCCATTAGTAAATGTAGAGTTAAAACAAATACCCCAGGAAGAAAATAAACTAAAGAATCTTCTAAAAAAATTACCCGATAAATTTTTTACAATTGAAAAGAAATTAGGCGAAAGCGAAGAAGATGAATGAAAAAAGCAATAAATTTATTATACTTAAAATCTAGGTTTCACAACCTATCAATTACCTCAATATTTTACAGCAAAATATCTGGTTATTGCAGTAAGACAGAGGCATAGAAAGCAAGGGCAATTAGAAACCAAAAACATTTTGAAAAATATTAAGCATACAATTACTGTGATAAACTAAAAAATGCAACTAAAATTACCCCTCATTGATAACAATACTACGGATGTCAGGAAGAAGAATGTCCTTTCTTCCCCCAAATTTGGCGGTTCTTGCGATATTGACTCAAAACCCTACCTGAAAGAGTTAGGGATTGAGATTGTTGAGAGCCGGCAGCCGATACAGTTTACATCGAACTTTGGTGAACACGTGCACCGATGGGCGCCTTATATTCAGGGTTTTTCCGCTGCATTTGTACAGTCGATACTTGACCAATACAGAGATGATTACAAATCACCGGTCATTCTTGACCCCTTTGCGGGCTGTGGAACTGTCCTTACCCAGAGCAAGTTAAACGGATATAAATCTGTTGGTACCGAATTAAATCCACTTCTTCAATTTATTGCAGATATAAAGGTTAATTCATGGGACGTTGCCCCTGAATTGCTCAAAGAAACGTTTTCATCTATCCCCAAAAACATAAGAACCCCTGCCCCTGAGTTCCTCAAATCAGAAAATCAATTCAATAAAGGTGTGTTAAAAAATTTGGAACTCATAAAAGGGGGAATTGATTCTATTCCCGCAAAAACAAAGGAACAAACTAAGGTCAAAAACCTTATCCTCCTTGCATTTTCTTCGATTTTGATTGATTGCAGCAATCTTAAAAGAACTCCATGTCTTGGATATTGGAAAAACAAAAAAGTTCCCGACAATGCTCCCTGGATACTCATGGAGCAGAAAATTAAGGATATTTGCAAAGACCTGGAAGTTCTTCAAGAAAAATTAAAAAATAATATACAGACAGAAAGCAAGGTTTTGCTTGCCAATGCAATGGAATATAAACACAAACACTTATTTGATCTCATTATTACCTCACCGCCATATATGAATGGGCTTGACTATGTTATGAACTACAAGATTGAAATGGCATGGCTCGGCTTTACAAAACAAACAAAGGACGCAAAAAAAGTGAAGGATAGTCTTGTTGTTTGCGACAATGTTTCGAAAGGTTTAATCAGGACATTTGTCCAATCAAACGCTAAATATACAAATAATTGGATAGAGGAAATAAAAGTAAATATCGAGGAAAATATAAAAAGAAGAGGTAATTACAGGCGAAGCGACATGCCTTATATCGTACACAAGTATTTTGATGATATGTATAAGGTCCTGAGTGTAGTTACAAAATCCCTCAGAGCAAATGGACGTTTCATCCTTGTTGTTGGTGATAGCCTGATTGCCGATGTTTATGTGCCTACAGATTTACTTTTAGCCAAAATTGGAACAGAACTAGGACTATCCATTGAGAAGATAGAAAAGGCACGAAACCGCCGATCAGGTCAGGTAAGAAACTATAAACTTAGAGAAACAATAATTACTCTAAAAAAAGAATCAAGAGGAATACAAAACAATGGAAGATAAGTTTGGGTATCATCAAGATATTAAAAATGGTGATGGAATAATAAGAGCAAGAACAATAGGAGGTCATTTACGGTCATGGGAAATTCCAAGAACGATGAATGCACTGGAAGTAATAAAGAAAGAATGGGGAAATCTCGAATATCCGGGTATCTACATTCTCTTTGATTCTTCGGGCAAAAAGGTATATATCGGTGAAGCAAAGGATATATACAGCAGACTTAAAACACATTTGACTTCTCCAGAAGATAAAATAAAAAACTGGGACAGGGCGATTATTATTAATGATGGTAGGTCAGCTACACAGTCTGATTTTAACGATACGGTAATAAGGAAATCTTTAGAATTACATTTAATTTCATTATTTAAAGCTAACCGATATACGGTGGTTGCTCAAGGAGAACCACAAAAACATAACCCACAGCAAAAATCCTTATTCCAAGCACTGAAAGAAGAATTCAATTTCTTTTTAATGAAGAAAAATCTTATTACAAAGCTCATTGACAAACCGGGACAAGAGGAAATTCTGAGAGACGAATTGAAGAAAATTTTAGAGAAAAAAGGGTATAAGATTGAGAGTTGGAAGGCTGATGAGGCGGTTCTAAACAGTGAAAAGGCATATATTAGACCTGGGAGTCCTAAGCCTAAAAATAATCCAAAACATTGGCAAATTACTTTTCGAGATGTTTTCAAAGATTCTTTGCAAAAAGGAGAAGGTTGTCTTTTAGTCCCAAGAGACGGTATCTTGCTTATTCCTCTTAAGGAAGTTCAAAAGGTAGTAACTGATTCCTCAAAATATAAGCAAAATACCATAGATGTCTATGTTAATTTCAAAGAGGAAGCCATCGAACTAACTTATACAACTAATATGGTGGATGTAACACAGTTCCGATTAATTAAGTAAGGTGGTTTAAAAAGGAAGATTGTCCGTGTTTTTCTTATACGATACGAAAGGACACAAAGAAAAGTTTAAAACAATGGATGAATTAAGGGATTATGTCGAAATTAGACACGCCGAAGAAGGTGGATTCGATTGGATTTCTGAGATTAAGGATGGCAAAGGGTGTCAATATGGATGTAGCTGGCACTTAGAAATTGTGCGTATTTAATTAACGTTCTGTGCATCTAAGTATGTTTTATTAACAGTCTCGAAATAGTATTTACAGACTCTGTGTCATGCCCGAGGACTTTAATCGGGCACCCAGAGATGCAAATACTGCTGGATTCCCGCTAAAAACATGCGGGAATGACAACTATAATGTACAGACTATTATGAGACCCTTAATAAGTACAAATGAATTGGAGGAAGTAATATTAATAGGTGAATAAAAAGCATGAAAAAGAAAAGAACAAAAAAGGTTACAAACAAAATTAGTACGAGTAATCCAGAATGGATTACCTATCAATTGCCTCAGCCATGTGAAGCAAGATATCTGGTTGTCGTAGTAGACAGAGGCATGGCATGCGAGGTCAACTATTTTGATTCACTGGATGATGCCAAAAGGACTTTTGAAGAAATTGCCCATGATTACGGCTATGAACCAGAAGAAATAAATGAGTCTGATAAATACGATGTTTCGATATGGGAATGGGCTGAGGACAGATATGAAAAAGTTTTGTGTGTCTAAAATAAGTGGAATATTTCACCCCCCCCTTAATCCCTCCCGTCAAGGGAGGGAAAGTCCCCTCGCCCCTTGTGGGAGAGGGGTATTTTCGTGTCAAAGAAATGTAAAAATGGGAATTGACGAAAGAAATATAGAAATAATCGATGACATTATGGCAAGAATATTCAGGGAAAAGACCCCCCTATGGCGGGTTCAGGTTTGCAACCTGAATCCTAAGTTTTGATGGTATGGTGACAGATTAAACATCAGTCATACCTTTGAATATGTAAACATTGGGGTTCGAGTTGCAAACTCGAACCCGCGCTACGTATTCCGTCTACATTTAAAATGAATATTTATAATCTTTACAAACTCCTTAAGGAAGAACTAAAGAACGGCTCGAATGACCTTGTTACAAGGGTTTCGGGGCAGGTAATCAGGGAACGGATTGAAAGGGATATTGCCCAGGAGGAAGACGGCGCAGTCGTTGCCCTTGATTTTTCTAAGATAGGGATCATTGATTATTCATGCGCTGATGAGATCGTGGCTAAGCTCATCTCTCGTCTGCTCAGTGGAGAATACGGCGAAAAATATATCACTCTGACCGGTCTCAATGAAAATCAAAAGGAAAATATAGAAGTCGCCCTTGAGAGGAAAGACCTTGCCGTTATGGCGGAAATGCAGGATGGGAAAAAAATACTTCTGGGAAGCCTGAATAACTACCTAAAGGAGACGTTGAATCTGATTCTGAAGAAAGGGAGAATATCAGCCAAAGACCTTTCTGAAATCATGAAACTTGAGGCCAATACCAGCGGGACGAGACTTTTGAATCTTCATAAAAAACGGCTTGTAAAGAGGGTGGATGCAATAACAAATGGCGGGAAAGTGTGGGTATATGAGAAAATATAACATTTTTCTTTCGGATATTTAAAAATTATACCCTATCGTACTCAGTATCGTGGCATCATTTTTACTTACGTTCTCAGCGCTTGGTTTATTATCGTATTGATTTATCCAGTTCATGTTCAGCGATAGAGATTTTGTGAGGTTGTGCCGCAACCCCATATCGGACTCCAGCCGCCAGTCTGCAAAATCCTCCGGCACGGGTAAAAAGTCCGCTTTAAAATAAAATAGCGTTGAGGGAAGGATTTGCCAATCGAGGGAATTTCCTATCCTCAAACCAGGACTCGTCTGGTGAATATCGTCACGAAATCTTTCATAGGTAAATGACGGGCCTATTTCAGATTTATATTTTAGCTTTTCCCGTTCGATAAATCGGTATCCAAATCCGCTCGATGTGATAGAACGCAGGTTCAGTTTTTCTATCTCATCATGTTCCACGCTCTCCTGATAAAACGAATATAGTCTTATTTTGTGTTTTCGCTCATATTTCAATGTGCCTCGTTGTTCGTCTGCACTTTTTACACTGTCTTTTGTTTCAAAAAGAAGGAGACCGGTAAAATACATATTATCTTTCGTTCTTTCCCAGGAAAAGTCAGTTTTTGCGTTGGTTGTTAATGCCTCTTTATTTCCTTTCTGGATTGTAAGACCGGCATCGACATTTCCCTTCCACGGCTTCTTTTGTTGGACAGCGTTCTGCCGGGGCGCATTTTGCGGTTTCAACTGCGAAGCGGAGAAAGGATCGTGTGACACCCCTTGCTCCGATTGCTCTCCCTCATGGGAAAAGGATGGGCGGTTGGATACTATTTCATCCGGGTAAATGTCCTGTATTTTATCTGTTGTCTTGAACCTTATGTCTTTAGCGGAAAAATCACCTGTGGTTGTTGTAAGAATAGAAAATTTCTTCCGATCATTTTCATGACTTACGATAATAATTTCTCTGTTCCTTGAAATGAGACTGACTATACGCCATTGAATAAATACCATGTTGTCCTGCCCTTGTTTGACGGATATATATTCTTCGTCAACCCCCACTATTTCTCCAGCGATAATACTGCCGTCGATGGTTTTTATATCATCGGGAAATACGCTCTCCATAAGGCCGAAAAATATCAATACGGTGGTTATCGTTATTAGGTAATAGCGCTTCATATAAATTATTCTGTTTAAGTCCCCCTTAAAAAAGGGGGACTCTGGGGGTTGTGTTTTTTCTGGGCTATTTTACAACCCCCCTAGTTTTCTAAGGGGGATTCTCTATGCCATACATCATATAACCCGCTTAAATAAAATGAAAATTCCTATACAATCAAGCTATTTCTTGCCTTCTTGCTGAAGGTGTTTCTGTATGGTTTGGTCGGGAAAAGGCGCAATCGAACGGATATGAATATCCCGCTGCGGGAAGGAGATTTCGATTTTGTTCTTCCGGAACACTTCATCGATAGCAAAATTGAGTTCGCTCTGGGTAAACCATCGTTTACCAGGATCATCTGACCAAAAGTACAATTCAAAGATCAATGCGCTATCGCCAAACTCCGCAAACCGCACGAATGGCTCCGGGTATTTTCTTATGTTGGGATTCTGCCGGGCAATTTCCAACAAACACTTCTTTACCAGCAGGGTATCTGAGCCATACGCAACTCCTACTTTTACACACCCCCTTACCTGGGGAACCGGATGCGTCCAATTGGTAATCCTGCTCTCAATAAACTTTGAATTTGGCACGGTCATGGTTGTACCATCCGGGGTGGTTATTGTGGTGCTCCTCGCATTGAATTTTTCAATTGTGCCCAATGCGCCGTCTTCCAGGGTAATAACATCGCCAACACGCATGGGGCGCTCTATAAGCAGAATAACACCACTAATAAAGTTGCTAATAATGTTCTGCATACCAAATCCGATACCAATACCAAATGCGCCTGCAAAGATTGCCAGACTTCGCAAAGGAATACCGGCTACAGTAAGCCCGATAAGTATGGCAATTCCCACGATAGCATAACGCACCATGGTTGATAACGTGTGTCTTGCACCCCGATCAAGACGCAATTTATGAAACACTTTTTTATCCAGCAGGTTTTTTATATACCGCGCAATAAAAAATGAAACACCAAAGACGATTAACGCAATAATTATTTTTAAGGGGGTGGTATATCTGCCTTCCTCAAAAACAAAACGATGCTGTAATGCACTGCCAATAGCGTTTAGAATTGCTCCGATCTGCCCAAAGGTTTTTTGCACCAGGTAGGGGGCGGCGGGCGAGTCTATTGAGTCACGAAACGTCCTGACCCATATGCGGATAATAATTACAGCCGCAATAATAGAAGCAACATAATTAAACGATACTCTGTATATTGCCGTAACCGTGTGAAATTTCTTTTCATCGGGTGTGTCTTTTTTGATATGTTCCCTCTTCAGGCGCATCTCTCTGACATAATTTAACCGATACACCAGGAACTTCCACACCCAGAATGCGATGAATGCAATGGCAAAACTCTTTACGCACGTTTTTAACAATACATAAGTTAGTACAGGATATCCGAGGCTTCTTATGGTGAATAGAGAAACGATAAAGGCGATAAAGACCGGATAAATTACCGTTATTATACGATGGATAAACCTTCCTAATTGGCTTTCGGCGCCCGGCAATAATTTAAATATAAACACCCTCTGCGTTGCCAGCCACAATAAAAGCACTAACATCCCTACCCGATAAACAAACCATATCAACTCAATAACATCATGTTTGTATTCAAACACTCCCAGTACAGCAATTAGAGACAAGGAAATGAGGGAAAATAACAAGATACTATTTAACGACCTGTAGAGGTGTTTTGGGGATACATACGCCATTGAGGTAACTAATTTTTTATTCCCCTTTTCCGGGCTAAAAGCCTCAATCACAAAACCTTTGAAAACCCTGTAAGCGGCAATATAGATGAGCACCTGTATCGTTGCCTTTGCTACCGGAATTTTTAGGTCAAAAAAAGCTGAGACAAGCACGGCAAGAATAGTCAATAATATGGCAAATATACTTTTTTGCAGGATTATGAAAAGACTGTAGAAAAGTCTTGTTTTGTAGTCAGAAGGTTCCTCATATTCATAGAATTCAATTGCCTTTTTTGCGCAAAGACGCCGGATACGTCGTTTCGTAAAATAACATCCCACGGCTAACAGCGCTATTCCGCACAATTTTACCCAGAACATGAGGGTATGCTTATTTTGTGCTACGTATGTTATAAAATCTTTTGTATGAACCCGGACGGCATTGAACAAATCGTCTAATAGAATATAGCTGCCTGCTATGTCTTTATATAACACAATAAATGTCTTTGTAGAAATCGAACTCCTTAACCTTGTCCAGACATTGGCCGCCTTCATAGTATTCAAGGTTTCTTTAGTCTCATCCAACAGGGCTAACGCATCTTTCTTGATTTCCAGTCGTTCATACAATCTGTCCAGTCTTGCGGATATGAGACCTGCCTGCTCTTCCAGTGTCTTTGCTATCTGGCGTGCATATTCCGTTGCCTTTCCTGCCAATTCTTTGTCTTCAAATACTGCTGCCTCTTTTTCAATTTTTGAAATTTCCTCATAGATGACGGATAGATTATCTGAAACCAGCTTTTCCTCCTGTTTTACAGAAGGGATGAGGCTTTCCAATGCCGTTATTGCCTCCGAGAAGCGTTTTATTTCCGACTCAACTTTTTTTAGCGATTCTTCAACGTCTTTTAACGCCGCTCCTTTGTTTATTAAATCTTCGATTTCTGCTTCTAATTTTTTACATTCAGTAACGTCTTTATATCGTTGTGCGCCTATCGTGATAAGCTCGTCCTTCTTTTTTGCCACCAATCCAATTTGCTTGTGCACCTCGGCCTCTAACTCCAACACCCTCTTTTTCTCCGGGGAGGTAGTTACCATTTGTTCCTGTGCAATTTCCTCAGTTTTCCTGGCTGTTTCCTGTATGGTCTTTTCTGCTTCTGCCCTCGTTACCTCAGCAACCTTCTGCGTTACCTCCTCGGCTTTTTTCGCAACCTCCAATTCTGCCTGCTTCTTTTGTAATTCCTCTGTTTTTCGCTTTTCTTCCAACCGGCTGGCCTTTTCGGCCAAAAGGGCTGAATTGAGTTCTGCATTTTTCAATGCCAGCGAGGCTTCATCGTGACGAATTCCGGCTGTTTCCAATCGTATGGTAAATATCGTAATCCATTGGGTATTTACTGCCTTTTGCCACACTAACGCATTGCTCACCTTCTCCAGCGCTGTCTTAAGAAGTCTCTCGTCCTTAATTTCTGCCTTTATCAGTTCTAAACTTATGTCAAGTTCTTGTCCCTTTGCGGATAGCCGCGTTTTAACATCCTCCAGTTCTCTGGTAAAATGTGAGACCTGTGTTTCTTTCTCCTTGAGATTTGCCTGCACGGCCGTAACATAGCCCTTTGCAATGTCCGCCTCTTTTCTTGTCGTGGCTGCCTGATCGGAAGACGTTACGGCAAGCGTTTCTGCCAGCTTTATAACTGAACTTAATAAGATGAGGCGGTCGGCGTAAACCTTTGATTGATTTTGAAGGGCTGCAATCCGGTCCTTATAGGCCTGTATCTGTTCGTTGTCTACATCTATCTTTTGTTTGACAATTTTAAGTTCCTTATCCAGCAATTCCAGAAATTTAGGATTTGTCTCTTTTGTCTGATAGAGATTTTTAGCCCGTTGTAATTCCTCAAGATAAATAGTCGTTGTTTCAGCGTCATTTTCTAAATCCGATATCACACGTTCTATTTCATTAATGGATTTACCCTGTATGGTTTTTAACTCTTCTGCCTTTATTCGGGCTGTTTCAATATCTTCGGCTTTTACTGTTATGCCTGTTTCGGCGAGTTTCACTTCGTCGGCCTTTTTCTCAAGAGATTGTGACTGAACATCAGCACAGAGGCATATCCATATAAAGCAAATGCCCAGCTTTTGCAGTAATGAAAAAGCATTTCTTGTATAAAACATCCTGCACTTAAAAAACATCACTATTCTCCTATAACACGATGAAATATTGTACCGTTTAAACGGTGTTGCCGTGGGATAAGCCGTGAAAATTTTTTACCTAATTTTTACGGATTGAAAATATATTTGATCTTTTCACGAAAAAACATAGCTGATTGTCCACGCCTGCAACGAACGCACCGGAAGGGCTGTTATTTTTCTTGTCTTGACGCAACGTTACGAACTGTATTCCTATCAGAAGCCTTTTTGCGTATGCTGGAGAGGCAAATGCAAAAACTACAAGTGCAGTACGGGTAAATCCATCTTCTGCCCCGGTTTGTTTTCATCAGTAGCATTTTCCCTGGAGGAGATAATATCGCAGCCAGATATATACGGTTGACAGTATGATCGTTTCAACGGTAATGGGTATCGCATAGATAATGAATTTTTTAAACGAGATCGGGTACCCTGCCTTTTCCGCCAGACCTATTGTGATAACATTGGCAGATGCACCGACCGGAGAACCGTTTCCTCCAAGGCACGCCCCAAGCGCCAGTGACCACCATACCGGCATAAGGGTTGAGTGCTGAAGAAAGGGCTTTATATCCCATCCGCCCGGCAATACGGACACTGCCGTATCCCTCACCAAAGGAATCATGCTCGCTACAAAAGGAATGTTGTCAACAATCGCTGAACCTATTGCTGAAAACCACAACATTGCAATCGATAGAGTGAACATGCTCTCGGCGTTTGGTCTTGTTAGCGTTATCAGGCCTTCAGAAAGTTTTGAAATGAGGCCGACCTTAACGACACCGCCTACAATAATAAATAATCCTATAAAGAAGAAAAGGGTTGACCATTCTAACTCACGAAACACATGATGCACGTCCTTTTTCGAGATGATAAGCAGTATTGCCGCGCCGACGAGCGCTATGGTCGCCGGTTCATAGTGAAACAACCCATGAAAAACAAATCCAAGCATCACCATGCCCAAAACACCAAGAGACTTTTTCAACAAACCAGCGTCTTTAATCAAGGCGTATTCGTCCATAGCGAGTATCTTCTTCCGTACTTCCTCTTTAACATGCAACTTTTTCCCGAAAATGAATTTCATGGTCAGGATAAACCCAGCAAACACGAATAAAACGGCAGGCGTTAGATGATAAATAAAGTCCATAAAAGTAAGCTGTACCTTGCTGGCAATCATCATATTTGGGGGATCGCCGATGAGCGTTGCCGTGCCGCCGATATTGCAGGCCATAACCTCTGAAATCATAAAAGGAAATGGATCCAGTTCCAACTCCTCTGCAATGAACAACGCTACAGGGACAAGAAGCAAAACTGTTGTAACGTTATCAAGCAGCGCGGATGCAAACGCAGTTATACAGGCAAAGAAAACGAGAATCAGAAACGGTTTGCCTTTTGCGAGTTTTGCCGACTTAATTGCAATGAATTGAAATATCCCCGTTTTCTTGAGGATGTCGACGATAATCATCATGCTTATGAGTAAAAATATCACGTTATAATCTATCGCGTAATGTTCATCATAAAAGGCCTCGTGCTGACTGACGATTTTGAGAAGTATCATCAATCCGGCGCCAATCAATGCCACCTTTGTTTTATCAAGTTTTTCCGAGACAATTAACCCAAACGACACAAGAAATATTAAAGTAGCAATCCAAAAGACCATAATGTTTTTTCCTCATTTTTATTAAAATAATTGATTATCTAATTCAAAAAAGTAAAATAGACTATCATAAAAATCTTTAATTAAAAACAGTAAATTTTCAAGCAAGAGAATTTTTTGTATTTCATGATGCGGCCCGGTTTAAAGAATTAAAATATTTTTCACAGAAGGGGGATATTGGCGTATGAAGGTTAAGGACATTATGAGTACAGACCCAACGGTAGTTCCTATCTCAGGCACATTTTTAAACCTTATGGAAATGCTTGGGAGGATCAGATTTCACGTCATATTCGTGGTTGACCAGGATGAAAAACTTGCCGGGGTTGTAACCGAGACAGATCTTTTAAAGGTGCTTATGCCGAAGTATTTAAATACGGGCGACGTGTTATTTTCGATTATGGATGAAGATTATTTTGACAAAAGATGTCATGAGTGCAAAGATTTGAGTATTACTGAAATTATGTCAAAACCGATTATGGAAGCCACGGCTAAAGAGGATGATACCGTAATCAAGGTAGCCGCTGCCTTGCTAAACAAAAAAATACATGCTGTCCCCGTGTTAAGGGATGGCAAAGTTGTAGGCATTGTATCCAGGTTACTCCTTTTACGGTATATGACGAAGATTATCAAAAAGAAATAGCTTTTATTTCTTCAAGCAGGGTTTTTTAATTGCAGAGGAATTCTATTTTATTTAAGCGAACCATAAGATGACATGGTTACAGGTAGAGTAGGGAACTGGCGTAGTGGTTTAGGTTTGGCCTATCCCCATTTTCATGAGGACGTATCCGTATCTGTCCCTTTCGTCGACAGTGCCTCACGAGCCTAACCATGCTCTATTTCCAACTCCCCCTCGTCAAACCGTACGTTCAGTTTTCCCGAATACGGCTTTCCAATCATCTTCTTCCACTGGCTTTCGCAGTTTGCGTCCAGCGGGCAGTCGTTTCTTTCTCCTGCGTGTCACCCTTGCTACCCCGGAAGTCTACCTACTGGTTCTGGCAGTTATCGTTATAGTAGGTATGGCAGCCTTCCCCTTTTGACCACAGGGTCGGCAACTCCTTCTCTGAATTAACGAGGCTGCTTATAGGTTCGCTTGCGCTGCGACCCGCAGGTTTGCTCGACTCTCCAACGAGAGCCTTTGTCAGGGAACTTTGCGTTTCGGGTTGCCCTTAACACCTCCCTCTAGCTGCGTGGGTGAACTGCCGTTTTCCCACTGTCGGACTTTAACCGACTAGTCATACGCTATACACGGCATACGTGTATTTTATTAACAACCATAAATGCCGCAGCCTTTATTATAGGGTCATCTTCACCAACAATGAAGATCACTATTGACATTATTTCATTAACTGTGAGATTTTTACTTTCTACGCATTTTCTTTCAAAGTAGTTTTCGTCCATTACAAAAATAAGCGTTTCATCCACGGTTATGTATTTGGGAACAAGCATCTTTATAATATCCCCTTCGGTTATAATTCCCACCAGCTTGTCTTTTTCATCAACCACAAAAATGACATGATATTTGACCTCACCCAATATCTTTATAAGACGTTCAAAGGTGTCCGAGGTTCGAATAATATCGGGCGATGGATCCATTACGTCTTTTACTTTCATGGTTTTGCATTTCTTTTATAATAATCTTAAAATTAAGGTAACAATTTAGTTTTTTGAAAAAATTCCCTATAATAATCTGTTACAAGCCACGTAGGGGCAGGTTTGAAACCTGCCCCTACAATAAATACCATTCGTGCGGGGTTTTTCAAAAAACTAAATTGTTACGTTGGACATTATTATAGTTTGCAATTTGTAATACACAAACGTTTTACTAAGAAATTAGTGATGACTTTCCGGATTATATCCAACAACATATATATTATCCTTCCTATTTCCCCATATACCTACCAAGAGGTAATTGGTGACGCTTTTATGTTTCATCCATTTTGCACCATCGTAATACAGTATGGTACCATTGTCTCCGACGGAAATTATGTTGTTTTTGTCAACACCCCATATCACTCTCAGCCAGTTAGTGGTATTACTTGCATGGTTAGACCACTTTGTTCCATCATAATGGAGAATAATGCCGTCAGCGCCGACAATAAAGACGTTGTTCGGATCTGTTCCCCAAACACTCATAAATCGTTTATTGGTAATTTGAACAGATTTCTCCCATTTCTTACCGTTATAATGAAGTACAGTACCATAATCTCCAACAACGTAAACATCGTCTTCCCCATTGCCCCAAACACCATAAAGCCAGTTGGTAGTACCGCTGTTTTGTTCTTTCCATGCCTTTCCATCATAGTAAAGTATCTTTCCTAAACTACCAACAACGAATATACAATCGTCACGAAAACCCCAGATGCCGCTCAGCCAATTCACTACATAGTGCTCAAGGCTTCTCCATTCAATACTGTCGTGATGAAGGATCGTGCCATGGTCTCCTACAATATAGATGTTGTTACGACTTTTACCCCATATTTGGGTTAATTTTGAAGTAATACGGCTTTTTTGCCCTTCCCACGATTTACCATTGTAATGGAGTATCGTACCATGTTTACCAATTGCAAAGATATTGTTATCATCGAACCCAAAAATATCATTCAGCCACATGTTGAATCCATGGTAAACAGTGTTCCATACCTCCCCGTTATAGTGAAGTATGATGCTGTCGCATTTGTCATGCTCCATGTTCTGTTTTTCTAAACCCCACTCATTTGCAAAGGTTACATCAATAGGTAAAAATTGAAAAACTATGAAGAGATAACAAATAAATAATTTTATAATTGTTCTCATAAATGTTCCTTAGCGGTTCCTATCTACCACCAGAAGGTATTGTTTCATTATCAAGATTAAAATCTACTTAAGCATATACGTTCCGAGGGAAAAATACGAGGTTAATGAAATAATGTCGGCAATCGCCAATACCAGCGGACATGAGGCATGCGCCGGATTTGCACCGATCTTTTTAAAGAGAATCGGCAGACTGCACCCAAGAAAGGAGGCATTGATAAGGGTCAGCAAAATAGTGAGAAACAACACCAGGGAAAAGTCCCGGTTCCCAATCCAGAAAATGGATACGAAATAGAGCAACCCGCCACACAATAAACCCATTTTAGTCCCAACCAGCACTTCATAAACGACCAATCTCCTCAATTTAATGGTTTTATCAAGACAGGAAAGTGTGACGGCTACGGCCTGTGTTCCGATGCTCTCGGCAAGCCCCAGGATGATGGTGATAAAGAAGGCAATAAAAATAAATTCCTCGAGTGTTCTGCCGAATAGTTTTGTAATAAACGCGCAGGCAAGCCCGCTTGAGATGTTAAAAAGGAGATAGGGAAACCTCAAAAAGGCGCTTTTTAAGACGGTGGGCTTTCTGAATTCCTCTAATTGAATGCCGATTATTTTGAGAAGATCGTCGCGTTCATGTTCCGTTTTCTCTTCAATGGCTAGTGTGTCTTCTATAAAATCATTTGCCCGTGCAATACCAACAAGTTTTCCGTGTTCGTCAACAACAGGAAAGGCAATGAACTTATAAAATAAAAAAAACTCCAGCGCCGTATCTGCGGAAGAATCGGCGGTCAACCGGATCGGGTTGCGCACCATAATGTCAGAAATTTTTGTTTCTTTATGAGCCGTTATAAGCCTTCTTATGGGTACAACACCAGCCAGTTTTCCTTCTTTATCGGTCACATAGCAGTAATAAATATTTCCGGTAAGGTTACTATTGCGAATTAATTCAAGCGCGGCCTGTGCCGTGTCATCGGATGAAACGGCAAGCATTTCAGCGCTGAATTTGAATTCAAATTTGTTTTTCCCTGGTTTTTTACGAAACAGCATAACGGGTTAACCATGTCTAATCTAAGCGGGTTGAAGGAGTAATTGTTTTTGTATATGCGACGAAATTATTATAAGTCCCTTTTTAAAGAAATCAACCCCAGAATGATTTTTTCAAAAAATGTTGTCAAATTATTTACCCATAATCTGCAAATATCGTGCAATGCCGTTTCTTGTAATTAAACCGACGACATTATCATTTTCCATAACGATAATCCTGCCTTTGTCTTCTTGTATCATTAATAAAAGGGCTTTCATGACATCGGAATCGTGGCTTATCTCCCATTTTTTGTTATGGGGGACTAAAATGTCTGATACCTTTACTTTACTCCAATCTTCCCGAGGAACGTTCTTGATTTCCTTGAGGGTTATAATGCCCAGAAATTTTCCGCCATCCATGACAGGAAATCCGCCGTATCCATATCTAAGAAAATACTTATCCACCGCCTCGCCGATGGGAATCGAGGAATTAACGGTTACAATATCCCTTGCCATGACGTTTTTGACCTTGATATTTGAGAGCGACTCCTGGAGGGTTGCCTGTTGTTGGCTTGACTGTGCTGCCAAGTAAAGGAACCATCCTATAAGCAACAGCCACAATCCACCGGAAGAACCGGTAAAAATCAAAAACATACCAAAAAGGAGGAAAAACAGGGCGATCCTTTGCCCGAAATTAGCCGCTTTCTGGGTAGCGTAAAAATAATCCTTTGTCCTGCTCCACAGTACTGACCTGAGAACCCTTCCGCCATCCATGGGAAAGCCCGGGATGAGATTAAAAGCGCCGAGTATAAAATTGATTTGCGCAAGGTAAGAAAAAAGCGCCTTTGTCCCACCACCAGTATTTACAGACACCAGGAAGAAAAGACCCGATAAGAAAAAACTTGAAAGAGGGCCGGCGATTGCCATCCTGAATTCTGCTCTGGGATGCGGCGGTTCCCCTTTTAACTGTGCGATACCCCCAAAAATAAGCAGGGTAATACTCGTGATAGAAATATGGTATTTTCTGGCAACATAAGAATGGGAAAGCTCGTGGAACACGACGGAGGCAAAAAGGAGCAAAGCAGCCAATGTCCCCTTAATCCAGTAAGAGGCTACCGGAAGTTCCGGGGCTGCCTTCGGGAAATAATGAGTGGATAAAGACCACGTTATCAAACCAAAGACGATAAACCACGAGAAATGCAACCGTATAGGTATCCCCATCATCGTTGCAATTTTCCATGAACCCTGAACCAATGTTTTGTTCATTTTGTCACCTCTTTTTTTTATTTCTTCGAATGGGTTACACAGAGTCAAACCCAATACTTCGGACGGCAGTAATAATCATACAATGCAATTTCGTATTCTCTGCTCACAGGGATTGAAGGGTCGTATTTCGGGCTGTTTTTAACCATTTCCTTAGGCAAATCCACGTACACTTTTGATTCCTCCCAGCATACTTTGTCTATCCACAGCGGTGCAATCAGTATCTTCTTACCCGGCAACCAACTTCCCGTATCTACCACGATATATCTGACAACCCATGTTTTATCATCGACGAGAAAATCTGACACATGGCCGATTTCACCACCAATTGCATGGATGTGATAGTTTTTCACTTCTCGCATGCTTCTCAAGTGTGAATCACGTTCATCTTTCCGGGTTGAGGTCTTTTCTTGCTCTGTTTCCGCAATATGGGTAAC